>DASRUS010000050.1:0-17920 GCA_035687825.1 Myxococcota bacterium
GACGCCCGTGGGCGCGCAGTGCTCGGGGCGCAGCCAGACGGGGGTCGCCGTCTGGCAGGCGCGCGGTCAGCCGAGCGGCGACGGCGTCGTCACCGCGAGCCTCTCCTCGGCCGCCCTCAGCGCCGTGATCGCCGTGTCCCGGTACGTCGGCGTCGGAGAGGTCGATCCGCTACGGAGCCTCTCCGCCAACAGCCGAGGTCTCGCGGGCGCCTGCTCGGGCGGCGGCGACGGCGACGCGTACGCCTTCGCCCTCGACGGCGCCGCGCCCGACTCGCTCGTGGTCGTGGCCGCCGCCGCGCGCGGGCAGGACCACGCGCCGGGCCCCGGCTACCAGGAGCAGGTGCAGATCTTCACGGGCGGCGGCGGCGACGTGGCGGGCCTCTCCGTCGCAGACCTCCGAGTCGTCGCGCCCGGCCCCGCCCCCGTGCAGGGCGGCTTCGCCGCGGACGTGGACTGGAGCGTGGTCGCCCTGGAGATCGCCCTGCCCCTCCTCGCGCCCTGACCGCCGGACGCGCGGACGTCGCCACCCGCGCGCCACGAGCGTGAGCTCCCGAGTTCGGATGCAAGGAGGGGGTGGAGAGGATGGCACAGGGGAGCAGTCCGCGCGCCTCGTTCCTGCGCCTCGCGCCGTCAGACCCGCGGCGGCGGGACCTGCCGCTTCATGCTCTCCGGCACCCCGGGTTGGCGGCTCCGGCGCAGGGTGAGGGTGATCTGCTGCTGGAGGATGTCGGGCGTCCAGCTGTACATGCCGTCGTCGGCCCGTGCGCCCTTGGGCTTCTTGCACATGCTGTCGCGACGGCCCCAGAGCAGCACGTAGGGCTTGCGCTGCTCCTGGGCGATCTTGAGCTCGGCGCTCACGCGCGGCGACTCGTCCGTGTGCTCGCCGCAGATCACGACGACCTCGTCGGACTCCGAGATGCGACCGCGCACGCGCTCGGCCCACTCATCCGTCATCTCACCGGCCTCGGAGCGGTTCGCGATCGCGAAAGCCGAGCGGTTGCGCGACTGCTTGAGCAGTCGATCGTGCAGATCCCGATCGTGCTCGAGGTCGAAGCTCATGTAGATGCGGGCGTCCTTCATGTGCGCTGGCTCGAGTCGCGGCGGTCGGAACGCACCATGCTGGGCTCCCTGACATTCGGGTGGGAGAACGGGAGGCGAGAGGGGACAGGCGCCCCCTCTCGCCCCGCTTCGATCGCGCTAGTAGCGCTCGTTGCGGCCGAATCCGCCGCCGCCCCCGGAGCGCTGCTTGTCCTGGGCTTCGTTCACCTTCAGGGCCCGGCCGCCGAACTGCGTCCCATCGAGCGCGCGGATGGCGTCGGTCGCCGCGCTCGGCTCCGTCATCTCCACGAACGCGAAGCCGCGCGGGCGGCCGGTCTCGCGATCCGTGATCACGTTGACCGAGTCCACGGTGCCGTGGCGCCCGAAGAGCTCGCGAAGCTCGTCCTCCGTCGAGCTGAAGGAAAGGTTGCCGACATAGAGTTTCTTGCTCATCTGAAATGATCCTCGTCGCAGACCCAATAATTGGGCGCGACCCGCTCCGGTCACCGGTCCGGCACGTCCGGACGCGAGAGTCCCGTTGCATGGTTGACCCGTTGTGCGAGCTCTTGGCTCTTCGTCAAGCGGGTCGAGAGGTGGATTCGGCGGGAAGACAGATGCAGGCAGGTAAGGCGAGCGCCTGCTAGCCGATCGAATGCCTCTCGAAGGCAGACCCTAGCAGACGGGGCGCGGGAATGCCCGGCGGTTCACGCAGCGCGCCGCGCGGCGTCCACGAACGGCGCCGCGAGCTGGGTCGAGCCGGGCGCGCAGACGAGTGCACTGCAGGAAGGAACCCGCGAACTTGCCGTGCAGGAAGAGCGTCTCGGAAGGAAGAGGAGCGAAGGACCTCGTCGTTCGCGGTCACCGTGACGTTCGTCGGCTACGACGACCGCGGTGCAGCCCACTTCGGCGTCGGCAGCTGATCTCACGCTTGAAGGTATGCGGAAGTCGGCTCAGACCCGGGGGGCTGCTGGAGCGGGAAACGGGGCTCGAACCCGCGACCCTCAGCTTGGGAAGCTGATGCTCTACCAACTGAGCTATTCCCGCGCCGGGGCCTAGGATGCCACCGGCACCGGCGCTCGGCAACCGCGCCGTTGCGCGGCGCGGCGACGCGGCGGGCAGCCGCGCGAAGAAGGGCGTACCGGGCGGCGCTCGCTACGACTCCTCGTCCACGAGCTCGACGAAGAGGTCCTCGATCTCGTCCTCGTCCTTCGGCGGGCCCGCGTCCGGCAGGTCCAGGCCGTCGCGCTCCCCCGAGAGGTCGCCCGACGAGCCGAAGGCCTCGAAGCGCGGCTCGAAGGAATCGTCCGAGCTGCCGAGCAGGTCGTCCTGCGCGGGCTCGAGGGCCCGGATCTGGGCGGCGTCCGGGCGCGGGAGCGGGGCCGAGGCGCGCAGGGGCGCGCGGCGTCCGCCGGCCCGCTCGCCCTCGGGCCGCTCGCGCGCGTCGCCGTTGCGGCCGGCGGTCGCCCGGGCGGACGGGCGCGCGGCGGGGCCCCGCACGGGGATGAGCGTCTCTTCCGCCTCCGCGGCGTCCCCCGTTTGCCCCGCCAGGCCGAGCTCGCGCGCCGCGGCCTCCACGTGCCCCGACTCGACGGCATCCTTCTCTTCGAGCTGGGCCTCGAAGAGCGCGTGATCCGCCAGCGTGTTGAGCGCGCGCGGAACGCCCCGCGAGAGCTCCGCGAGCGCGCGCAGCGCCTCCTTGCGGAAGATCGCGGCGTCGCCTTGCGCGGCGCGCACGCGGGCGGCCACGTAGCGCGCGGCGCCGTTCGCGTCGAGCGGGTGGATCTGCACCCTGGCCTCGACGCGGCTCGCGAGCGACGCGTCGGCCGCGACGGCGCGGTCGAGCTCCGGCGGACCCACGAGCACCAGCGAGAGCAGGCGCCGGTCCTCGTACTCGAGGTTCAAGAGGCCGCGCAGCTCGGGGAGGACGCCAGCCTGCGCCAGGACCTGGGCCTCGTCGAGCAGGAGCACCGCGTGGCGACCGTCCTCGCGCACGATGGCGAGCTTCTCGTAGACCTGGCCGAGGAGCGCGCCGTGCTCGCGCGCGGGCGCCTCCACCTCGAGCTGCTGCGCGAGGCGCGAGA
The DNA here is from genome assembly GCA_035687825.1 of Myxococcota bacterium. GTDB lineage: Bacteria > Myxococcota_A > UBA9160 > UBA9160 > DASRUS01 > DASRUS01. The sequence continues at coordinate 3,120 of DASRUS010000050.1, forward strand.
GGATCCACTCCGCGCTCGCCACGCCCCGCACGGGCACGAGGAGCGACACGTGGAAGAGCTCCTCCTCGAGCTGGTCGAGCAGACGTCGCAGGAGCAGCGACTTGCCGGTGCCCGCGTCGCCCACCAGGAGCGTGAGCCCCCGGCGCTGCGCCAGCGCGTGCAGGAGGCGCTTCTGCGCCGCGACGTGCGGCGTGCTCTCCACGAAGACGGGAGGCACGGTCTCGTTCGAGAAGGGATCCCGCGAGAGCCCGAAGTGTCCCAGATATTCCACGTCAGCCCTCCTAGACGAAGGAGATCTTCTTGCGCCGCGAAGCCTTCGGAGCGGGAGGCGCGGGCGCCTCGTCCTCGACGGGCGGACGCTCCCGCGCCGGCTCCCTCTGCTCCGCGTTCTCCTCGCGCGCGTCGCCGTCCGCCGCGTCCGCCATCACGTCCTGGAACGACTCGTAGGACGGCTCCGCCCCTCCGGTCGCCTCGCCCGCTCCGGCTTCGTCCTTGTCCGCGAGGAGATCCTCGAAGCTCTCGTAGGTCTCGCCCGCGCTCGAGGGCGCCTGGATTCCCGCGCTCTCGAGGGAGGCGATCCGCGCCGCGAGCCCCGGAAGCTCGGGATCGAGCGTGCCCGCGCTCCGATACGCCTCGAGTGCGAGCTCGCGCTCGCCGAGCGATTCGTGGGCTCGACCGAGGTCGAGGCGCAGCGCTGCCTGCTGCGACGTGGGCACGTCGGGCGAGGCGAGGGCGCGGCCGAAGTGCGCGATCGCGTCCTGCCCGCGCCCGAGTTCGAGGGAGCAGATCCCCAGCATGTGGAGCGCGTCGAGATGCCGGGCGGGTGTCTCGACGGCCGCGCCGAACTCCTGGAGCGCGTCTTCGAGGAGCCCCATCTCGCGGTACGCGATCCCCAGGTCGTAGCGCGCCTCGCCGTCGGTCTCGCCCAGCTGCTGCTCCACGCCGCGCTTGAAGTCGCGGAAGAGCGCGAGGAAGCCGTCCTCGTCCGTGGCCACGCCACCCGCGCCTGCGTCCCCCGTCTCCAGGTCGGCGCTGAGCGCGGCCGCGAGGTCGAACGCGTCGGCCGCAGGCGAATCGCTGAGCTCGGGAAACGGCTCCGCGTCGAACGAGGTCTGCGGCGCCTCGAAGTCGGGCGCCGTGGTCTCCGCCGGGACCGGCGCAGGCCGCAGCCCGGAGGGCTCGGCGTGCGTCGCGGCCGCGGGCTCGGGGTCGAGGCCGAACGGCTCCAGGTCCGGCGCCTCGGGGGGGGTGTCGTCGTCGAAGTCCGCGAAGGGATCGGGCGCAGCGCCGGGGGCAGCCCGCTCCGGAGTCGGCGCCGGACGCGCCGCCCCCCGCGCCGCGGCGATCTCGCCCAGCCCGAGCAGCGCCGGGGTGTGCCCCGGGACCGCGGCCAGCACGCGGCGGTAGATCCGCTCGGCGTCGTCGAGGAGGTTCTGCTCGCGGTAGAAGCGGGCTTCCTCGAGCTCCCCGCCGATGTGCGGCGGGAGCGACTCCTCCTCCGGCGCCGCCTCGCCCGCGGGCTCGCGGGCCGGCTCGTCGGCGCTCTGCGGCGCGGGCACGGCGAGCGGCTGCGCGGCAGCGTCGATCTCCACCTCGAACTCGAGGTCCGGGAAGGTGCGGTCGTCGAGCTCGGTCGCGGCGGCTGCCGGAGGCGGCGCCGGCGGAGCGGGTCCGACGCTCTTCAGTGTCGGAAGCGACTGCGCCGCCTTCGGGTCGAGACCCGCGATGCGGCCGCGCAGGCTCTCGTGGCCCGCCCCGTCCTGCTCGGCCCGGGCGAGCTCCGCCGCGCGGAGCCAGGACTGCACCGCCTGCGGCGCCTGCCCCTTCGTCGCGAACGTCTCGCCGAGCTTCTCGAGCGCGGCGCGGTGTCGCGGATCGCGCGCCAGGATCGCCTCCAGCGCGGCGACGGCCCGGTCGTGCTTCCCGTAGCGCAGGTAGACGCTCGCCTCGGCGAGGAGCTGCTCCGGATCGCCTTCGGGCGCGGGCTCGGGTGTGGACGCGGGTGCCGCGGGTGCAGGTGCAGGTGCGAAGACGGCGCCGGCCGGGTCGTCCGTGACGAGCTCGCGGCGGAACGCCGCCGAGTCTTCGAGGGAAATCTGCGCGGCCGAGAACTCGTCCACGATCTCTTCGGCGCCGAGATCCTCGGCGTCGAACTCGAGGGCGCCGTCGAGATCGGCGGCGAGGTCCGCGTCGAGGGGCGCGGTCGGCGCGGGAGGCGGAGGCGGCAGCGTGTCCTCGCGGGCGGCGAGGCTCGTGGGCGGCAGGAAGCGCTGATGGATCTCGCGCGCCTTGTCTTCGTCGCCGCGCTGGCGATACACGTCGGCGAGGCGCCGGTAGAGCTCGAGCAGCTCGCCCTCGCGGCCGCCGGCGCGATGCACCTCCGCGAGGAGCTCGTAGCCGGCGGGCGCGTCGGGGTGCGCGTCCACGAGCCGGCGCACGAAGGGCTCGGCGCGGCTCACCTGGTTCAGGCGCAGGTGCAGGCGCGCCACCTGCTCCACCGTCGCCAGCCGATCGGGCGCGAGCTCGAGGATCTTCTCCAGCACTGCGGCGAGCCCTTCGGTGTCGCCCTGGCGCTCGAGCTCCCCGGCGACGCTCTCGTACTCGGCGATGGCCTCGCCCTCGAGCTTCGCCTGGCGCAGGAGCTCCGCCACCTTCAGGCGACTCGAGGTGTTGGTGGGGTCGAGGCTCGCCATCTTGCGCAGGCTCTCGAGCGCCTCGCGCTTGCGCCCCGCCTTGTGGTGCGTGTCCGCCGCGGCCTGGAGCGCGCCCATCGCCTCCGAGGGGAGCCCCATGCGCTGGTAGAGCTCGGCGAGGGGCTCGTTCACCTCCGCGCGGGCGGGGTCGATCTTCGCGATCTGCTTGTAGATCGCGACCGCCTTCGCGTCGAAGCCGTCCTTCATGAACTGCGCGCCGACCTTCAAGTACGCGCCGATCGCTTCGTTCGTGTCGCCGCGCCGCAGGTGCAGGTCGCCGATCTTGAGCCGGATGTTCGTGTCGCGGGGATCCGCTTCGAGCAGCGCCTGGTAGTCCTTGAGCGCCCGGTCCAGAGCCCCCCGCTGGAGATGCTTCTGCGCCGACTCGAGGATCTTCCGCTTGTTGATCGCCAAGGGTCCCTCGACGGCTGAACGCAAGGGGGCTGCGAGGGGGAAACCGCCCCTCCTCCCCTTCCGTATCGGCTTCCTAGAGGGGTCCTTGAGGCGGCAGGACGCCGCTGCGGACGGCCCGCGCAGGCCGGTTTGCGGCGGTTCGGCGCTCCCCGGGCTCGAGCTCGTCGGGCTCGAGGCGCGCGCCGAGCGCCCGGGCGAGCGCGCGAGCGAGGGCCTCCGCCACCTCGGCGGGCGCGGCGGCGCAGCCGAGCTCGGCGAGGCTCGTCGCGGCGCGCGAGTCGATCCCGGCGGCCTCGCTCGCGCCCGGGGGATCCGGCCGCAGGCGCAGCGACCCGTGCTGGAGGAGCCCGCCCCGCACCCGACGCTGCGCGCTCCCACAGAGCTTTGCGCCCGCCGCCACGATCTCACCCGCGCCCGCGCGTGCGAAGCAGTCGAAGTCCGCCCGCGCGGTCTGCGCGCCCCGGGCCACGCAGCGCGCCTCGACGCCGAGCGTCCGCAGCCCCTCGACGAGGCCGGCCGCGAGGAGCGCGTAGCACGCGACGACGTCCCCGGGCAGGTCCGTCGCGGGAGCCGTCACGCTGTAGGTGAGATCGCTCCCATGGAGGACCGCGCCGCCCCCCGTGCTGCGCCGCACGACCTCCACGCCCCGGGCCGCGCACGCGGCGCGCCGCTCGCCGGTGAGCGTCTGGGCGAAGCCGAGGGAGAGCGTCGGGCGCTGCCACGCGTAGAAGCGCAGCGCGGGAGGCGCCCCGCGCGCCACGCTCGCGAGCAGCGCCTCGTCCACGCCCATGTTCCACGCGCCGGGCGCGGGCCCGTCGCGCAGCCAGCGCCACCGGCGCACGCCCGCTCAGCCCTGCAGGCGGCGCAAGAGCGCGTCCAGACCCAGCCGATAGCTGTCGGCCCCGAACCCGGAGACGATGCCCAGCGCCACGGGCGACACGAGGGAGTGTCGGCGGAACTCCTCCCGGGCGAACACGTTCGAGAGGTGCACCTCCACCGTGGGGATGCCCACCCCGGCCAGCGCGTCGCGCAGGGCCACGCTCGTGTGGGTGAGTCCGCCCGGGTTGAGCAGGATGCCGTCCGCCCAGGAGCGCGCCTCCTGGATCTGATCGATGAGCACGCCCTCGTGGTTCGACTGGAAGCAGCGCAGCTCGGCGCCCGCCTTCGCGGCCTGCTCCTCGAGGCCGCGCCCGATCTCGTCGAGGGTCGTCCGGCCGTAGATCTCGGGCTCGCGCGTCCCGAGCAGATTCAGGTTCGGACCGTGCAGCACGAGGATGCGAAGCGGCTCACCCACGGGCCACCCTCCCGGCGCGAGCGTAGCAGCTAGAGCTGCGCTTGCAGGGCCGGGAGGTGCCGGCGCATGAGGAAGCGCGCCTTGCCGACGTTGCCCTCCGGCGCGAGCACGAGGAGCAGGTGGGTCTCGTCGTCCACGGGGCGCAGCAGCAGCCAGAAGCGGTCGAGCCGCACCACCGTCTCCTGGGGCTGGCCACCGCCGAAGGAGTCCGCGGCCTTGCGGATCTCCTCGAAGATGCGTCCGAGCTCGGCGCCCGCGTTCGCGATCCGCTCCGATTCCTCGGCCGGCAGGCGCGCGGCCTCCACCTGCTCGATGGGGATCCCGTCGCGGCCGAGCAGGACCGCGGCGATCGCGCCCCCCGCCTCGGACACGAGCGTCCGGAGAACCGTCGCGAAGCTCATCGTGCCTCCCCCCGGAGCCGCGCGAGCCAGGCCTCGAGCGTCGCGATGAGCCCCTCGCGCTCGGACTGCGCGCCGCGCCGCTCCTCGACCACGCGGCGCACGCTCTCGGCGCGCTCGCGATCGCCCTGCCGCTCGAGGAGATCCGCCACCGTGCGCGTGGCGAAGGGCGACGCCGCGTTCGCGACGAGCGCGCCGGCGTCCTCGCGCGCGCCGGGCTCCTCCGCTTCGCGCGCATCCACCTCGCGCAGCGCCGCGAGCGCCACGCGGTCCGCGTCCAGCATGGCCTCGCGCTCCGCGCGGGCCGCGGCGACCGCGGCCTCGATCTCCCCCTCGCCGATCCGCGCGAGCGGGCTCTCGTCCCAGGCGTCGCCCGCCGCGGGCGCGGCCGCCTCGCCGAGCTCTCCGAGCGCGGCGCGCGCCAGCCCGTGGTCGGGGGTCGTCTCGAGCGCGCGCTCGAGCTCCGAGCGCGCGTCCCCCACGCGACCGAGGTCCAGGAGCGCGAGCCCGAGCGCCACGCGACCCGCCACCTGCTCGGGCCGCTCGCAGAGCCCCGCGCGGGCGATGCGCTCCGCCTCCGCGGGCCGCCCCGCGCGGCGCTGGGCCTCCGCCAGCGCCGGGAAGGCGGGCGCGCCCGGATCCCCGTCCATGATCCGCTCCAGGCGCTCGACCTCGGCGGCGTGCGCGTCCACCGGACCTCCTAGCTGCGGATGCGCCGGACGCGTCCGCTCGGAAGGATCTCCTCCGGACGCAGCGCGACCGTGTCCGCGGCACCGATGCCCCGCAGCACGACGAACCGGATGCGCGCGTCCTTCAGCTTCTTATCGACGCGCAGCGCGGCGAGCTGAGCCCCGCGCGGCTGCGCCGGGAGCTCGGTGGGAAGGCCCGCCCGCGCGAGAAGCTTGGCGATGCGCGCGGCGGTGCCCGCCGGCGCGAAGCCGAGCTCCTCCGAGCGGTGCGCCGCGAAGACCATGCCCATCGCCACGGCCTCCCCGTGCAGGAAGCGGCGGTAGCCCGCCTGCGCCTCGATGGCATGGCCGAGGGTGTGGCCGAAGTTCAGCAGCAGGCGCAGCCCCGTCTCCCGCTCGTCCTTCGACACGACCTCGGCCTTGAGCGCCACCGCCCGCTCGATCACGGGGAGGAGCGCCTCGGGATCGAGCGCCAGGATGCGCTCGAGGTCGCGCTCGATGCGCTCGAAGAGCGCGGCGTCCAGGATCGCCGCCTTCTTGATCGCCTCCACCAGACCCGCGGCGAGGGCGCGGCGCGGCAGGCTCGCGAGCGTCGAGGCGTCGGCCACGACGAGTTTCGGCTGGAGGAAGGCGCCCACCAGGTTCTTGCCGCGCGGGAGGTTCACCCCCACCTTGCCGCCCACGCTCGCGTCCACCATGGCCAGCAGGGTGGTCGGCACCTGCACGAAGGCGACGCCGCGCAGGTACGTGGCCGCGGCGAAGCCGGCGAGGTCGCCCACCATCCCCCCGCCCAGGGCCACGACGGCGCTGCCGCGCTCGAGCCCTGCGTCGAGGAAGGCGTCGTAGAGGCGCGCCGCCGCGCGAAGGTTCTTGGTGCGGTCGCCGTCCGGGACCACGACCACGCGCGCGGCGACCGCCGCCTCGCGGAGCGACCGCACGAGCCGGCCCGCGTAGCGGCGCCGCACGCCGGGCACGGTCACGATCGCCACCCGCCGCGCCCCCGTACAGCGCGCGATCTCGGGCCCCGCCTTGGCGAGGAGGTCGGTGCCGATGCGGACGGGATAGCTCCGCTCGCCGAGCTCCACCTGCACTGTGCGCTCCACGGAGGCTCGCCTCGCCTTCACGCCGGCCCGGCGAGCCGGGCTGCGACGCGCTCCACGACCGCCTCGACGTCCGCGTCGTCCACGTCCACCACGAGGCCGGCGCGCGCGTAGTCCCGCTCGCGCCGCGCGAGGATCTCGCCCAGCCTCGCCCGCCGGCTCCCGGCGTCGAGCCCGTGCAGGAGCGGCCGCTCGGCGGCCTCGCCCACGCGCGCGAGGAGCGTCTCCGGCCGCGCCCGAAGGTAGACGAGGCGCCCGCGGGCTTCGAGCTTTTCCAGCGTGCCGGGCACCGTGAGCGCGCCGCCGCCGAGCGCCACCACGGCGCGACGCCCGAGCAGCGTCCCGATCACCTTCTGCTCCCGGGCCCGGAAGCCCGCCTCGCCCTCGCGCGCGAAGAGCTCCGCCACGCTCGCGTCCGCCTCGCGCGCGATCTCCGCGTCCGTGTCGTGGAACGGCAGCGTGAGCCGGGCCGCGAGCCGCGGGCCCACCGCGGACTTCCCCGCTCCCATCATGCCCACGAGCCAGATCGTCATCGCGCGAGTATAGAAGCAGCGGCGGGAGAGAGCGATGCTCGCCCTCCCCCGCCGCCCGATCTCGGTCCGACGCGCGCGCTGGGATCAGCTCGCGGCCTCGGGGACCACGACCACGCGCGGCGTCATGAAGATCAGGAGCTCGTTGCGCCGGTCCCGCACCTCGCGGTTGCGGAACGCCGCCCCGATCACCGGGATCCGGTTGAAGTACGGCACGCCGCCCGTGTTCTCGGACTTGTCGATCACGTAGATGCCGCCGATCACGAGCGTCTGCCCGTCCTTCACCAGGGTCTCCGTCTTCGCCTCGTTCTTCGCGATGGACGGCGAGCCGGTGGGGTTCGGCGTCACCTCGGGCGCGTTGCGCTGCACATCCACCTTCATGATGATGCTGCGGTCCGAGGTGATGTGCGGCGTCACCTTGAGCTGGAGCACCGCGTCGATGAACTCGAGCTGGGCGTCGCCGTTCTCGAAGGTCTGGAACGGGATCGCCACGCCCTGCTTGATGGTGGCCTCGCTGTTGTCGAGGGTCACCACGCGCGGGCTCGAGATCACCTTGCCGTCGCCGCTGCTCTCCGCCGCCTCCAGGCGTAGCTCCAGGTTGAACTGCTCGTCCAGGATGAAGGCACCCAGGTCGAGGAGACCGTTGGCCACGCTCGTGATCGGGTTCGACACCGCCACGTTGTTGAACGAGTCGGTGAACCCGGTCAGCTGGGGGTCGTTGTGGTACAGGAAGTCCTCGCCGCCCAACGCGTCCGCGCCCTCGAACGGCTGCGCGCCGAACGCCCAGGTGGCGCCGATCTCGCGCGAGAAGTCGAGGCGCGCCTCCACGATCTTGGCCTCGATCAGCACCTGCGGCGTCTGGGTATCGATCGCCTTGATGAGGGCCGTGGCCTCGTCGATCACCGACCCGATGTCCTTGATGATGATCGTGTTGGTGCGCTTGTCCACGTCCACCGTGCCGCGCGGCGTGAGCAGCCGCTTCACCATGGTGGACACGGACTTCACCTCGGCGTAGTTCACCGGCTGGAGCTTCACCACCAGGTCCTCGAGCTTCTCCTTGGCACGGCGCTCCTGGAGGCGGGCCTCCTCCTCCTGCTTCAACCGCTCGGAGGGCGCCACGCGCAGCACGTTGCCCACGCGCACGAAACCGAGGCCCTTGGTCAGCAGGACCACGTCCAGCGCCTGGTCCCAGGGCACGTCCACCAGGCGGATCGTGATCTTGCCGTCCACCTCGTCGCCCGCGATCACGTTCAGGTCGGAGACCTCCGCGATGAGCCGCAGCACGTCCGCGACCTCGACGTCCTTGAAGTCCAGCGAGATGCGCCGGCCCACGTAGCTCTTGCCGTCCACGAGGCCGCCTTCGTTCAGGATCTCGAGCCCGCCCGCGCCGGGATCGAGCGAGGCCGGCGCCAGCTCGCGCTGCGCCCGGGCCACGGCCTTCGCCGAGGCCGGGGCCGCCGCCGCTGCGGGCGTGCTCGCGGCCTGCGAGGCGGCGCTCTCCGCCATCGTGGTCACGGGCAGCGGAGGGGCCGCGGCGCCGCGCGGGAAGTCGAGCCAGAGCACGGTGCCCTGCTGGGTCACCTGCGGCTCGAGACCCGCCGCGTGCGTCACCACCACGCGCACTTCGGGCGTCGACATGTCGGGCTGCTGGAACGCGGTCACCAGGGACAGCGAGCCGCCGTCCTCGGGCGCGATGCGCACCGCGGCCTTCGGGTCGATCGTGGCGCCGTGGAGGCGCACCAGGTGCGTCTCGGGATCCAGCGTCACCAGCTCGTAGCTCGCGGGCTCGCTGCTCAGCACGGCCACGCGCTGGCGCTCCGCCTGCGGGTCGAGCTCGACGCCATACACCTGCATCGCGGTCGGGGCTGCGGGTGAGGCGGTCGTCTCCGCCGCGAGCTCCGCCGCTTCCGGCTCCCCCGCCGCCGGCTCCGTCGCCTGCGGCGCCCCTTCCGTCGGCTCCGTCGCGGCCGCCGCCTCGGACGCGGCCGGGGCCTCCGCCACCGCCTCGCTGGCCTCGGCCGGGGCCAGCTCGCTCGCCTCGGCCTGGTTTGCCGGAATCTCCTCCACCGCCACGGTCGCCTCGCTCGCGAGCGACTCTTCCGCGCCGCCGAGCCACACCGAGAGGCCGTCCGCGCGGTTCACCGTGCGGAAGCCCGCGAACGGATCGGGCCGATCGCCGCCGTCGATCACCACGCGGACCTTGTCGGCGTGCTCGCCCACGCGGATCCGCGCGGCGTTCGCGCCGCCCACTTCGACGCGCGCGGGTGTCTCGGCCTGGGAGATGCCCTCGAGGTCCACGACCAGGCGCGCGGGGTTCTCGAGCACGAACGCGTCCACCTTGGCGAGGCTGCCGTCGGTGCGCAGGTCCACGAGCGTTCCCTGCTCGGACTCGCGCACCTCGATCCCCACGAGCTGCGTCGCGGGCGGGCCCGCGGGCGCGTCGCCCGCCGAAGCCATCCGCTCGGACCACGCGTCGCCTTCCGATCCGTCCGCGGCCGAAAGGCCGAGGGTCGCCTCGCCGTCCTGCTCCGCGCCCGTGGCGGCTGCGGAGCCTTCCGCGCCGTTCCGCGTCTCGGCCACCGGCGTCGCGCAGGCCAGCAGGCCCGCCAGCAGCGCCGTGCCGAGCCAGGTCCGGGTCCCGCACCGCTCGAGGATGGATGCCATCATGGAAGCTAACCCTCCCGACCTTGACGAATTCGCATCGGGATGTCCTTCGTGGTCTTGTCTCCCACGTAGTCCACGTAGGTCTCCCGGACGAGGACGAGGTTGTCGTTGATGGTGACCACCCGCCCTTCGTTCTTGCCCATCGCGGTCCCTTCCTGCACCACGTAGCCGCGCCCCGAGGGATCCTCCACGAGCGCGCGCGGCCGCTCCGCGTCCCACACGACCCCCACCACCGCGAGCTGGGAGAGGTCGTATTCCTCCAGCGGGCCCTTCGCCTGCTTGCCGTCTTCGTTCAGCCGGTCGAGGATGAACGAACGGAACGGATCTCGTTTGCCGGTCGCGTCGTACCCGTAGCTGCGCTCGATCGCGCCGAAGCCGCCGTGCTCGGCCTCGGCCCCGGGCTTCGTCGTCGACTCCGCGAGCTTCGCGCGCCGCTCCTTCGTCTTCGCGAGCACCGCGGCGCGCTTCTGCTTGTACTCGTTCACGGTCGCCCCGGTCTCGCGCCGGTCGCAGCCGGCCGCGACGAGAGCGAGCGCCGCGATCCACGGGATGGCCCTCCTCACGCCGCACCTCCCGCCTCGTCCGCCTTGCCCTGCTTCTTGCCGGCCTTGCCCTTCCCCTTGCCCGGGGCGGCGCCGGCGTCGCGCGCGTTCGACTCCTCGAGGAACCGGAACGTCGTCGCGCGGCCCTTCACCGAGAGCACGGTGGATCCCGCCGACTCCTTCCCGATCGTCATGTCGAGCTCTGAGATGTTCACGATGCGCGGCAGCTTGGCCACCCGATCGAAGAAGGCCGCGATCTCGTGGAACCCTCCGGTGAACTCGATCCCGATGGGAACCTCCGCGTAGAAGTCGCGGCGCACTTCGTCCTGCGGCCGGAACGCCTTGAATTCGAGGCCCGCGTTCTTGCCGAGGCTCGTCACGTCCGTGAGGAGCACCGGGAGCTCCTTGCTGTCCGGGAGCTGGCGCAGCGCGATCTTGAACTTCTTCTCGAGCGCCGCGATCTCCCCCTCGAAGCGACCCATGTTCGCCGCCACCGCGCGCACCTCGTTGAGCTTGCGCTGCAGCTCGAACTGCTTCGCCTGGATGGCGTGGAGCTCCTCACGGGCGGGCAGGAACAGGGCGTACCCGTACACCGACACGACCAGCGCGACGATCACCGGGTACGCGGCGAGCCGCCACGTCTTCGGCAGCCGCGCGAACTTCTCGAGGACGCCCTGGAGCTGATCGGCCTTGAGCTTCATGGCTTCCCCCTAGCGGGCCTTGCGGGCGCGGGCGCGCTTCCCGCCCTTCGCCGGCGCCGCTTCCGCCGCCGCGGTCGCCGGAAGCCCCGGCGTCGTGAGGCGCGCCTTGATCTTGAAGGAGTTCAGCTTGAGCCGGTCCCTCTCCACGAGCTTCGTCTCCTGGAGCTCCACGGCGTCGAAGTACGCCGACTCGTTGAGTGCGGTGAGGAACAGCGCGACGAGCTCGTTGTCGAGGCTCACGCCGTCGATCGAGAGCGAGTCGTTCTCGCTGCGGACCTTCGTCAGCCACACCCGCTCGGGCGTGTGGATCGCGAGCTCGTCCAGCACGTGCACCGGGCCCGAGCGCGAGCGGTCGAGCTGCTCGATCACGGCGAGCTTCTGCTCGATCTCGGACTTCTTGCGCCGGAACTCCTCCACCTGCTGGAGCTGCGTCCCGAACTTCGCGATCTCCTGGTCGAGTTTCTTGACCTGGTGGTTGGCGGCGACCGTGCGCCCCACCATCCACGCGTGGACCGCGCCCGAGAGGGCGACGGAGCCGATCAGCGTGCCCACCAGGAGCAGGGCCTGCTGCCGGAGGTCCGCCTTGCGGCGCGCCTCGCGGACCGGGAGTAGGTTGATCTCGATCATGAGGGCGCCTTTCGCAGCGCGAGACCCAGGCACACGCCCAGCGCGGGGCCCAGGTCGTCGAGGAACTCCGGCGCGAAGCGCGACGAGGGCAGCATCCGCGCCAGCGGGTTCAAGCGCTCCACGGGGATCTGGCTGCGCTCGTGGAAGAGCTTGATCAGGCCCGAGACCTTGGCGCTGCCGCCGGCCACCACGATGCGGCTGATGCGGCTCTCCGCCGAGGTGGCCTGGAAGAAGTCGAGGGAGCGCTGGATCTCCCCGATCACGCTCTCGTTCACGGTCTGGATGGCGTCCTCCACCTCCTGGGGCACCACCTCCTGACCGTCGCTCTCGGGGCTCTTGCCCAGCTTGATGCGCTCGGCCTCCTCGAACCCCACCGTGAGCGTCTTCTGGATTTCCTCGGTGTACTGGTTGCCGCCCGCGCTGACGTCGCGGGTGAAGGCCGGCACGCCGTTCGCGAGGATGTTGATGTTCGTGGTCTGCGCCCCGATGTTGACGAGCGCCACCACCTCCTCGGCGCCGGGCTCGCAGGTGGCGCGGTAGCAGTTCGCCGCCGCGAAAGCCGCCACGTCGATCACCGCGGGCACGAGCCCCACCTCGCCGAGCACGGCCACGTAGTCGTCGATCAGGTCCTTCTTCGCCGCCACCAGCAGCACGTCCATCTGTCCGTCGGACTCGCCGTGCTGGAGGATCTGGAAGTCGAGGTTCACCTCGTTGATGTCGAAGGGGATGTACTGCTCCGCCTCCCAGCGGATCGACTCCTCGAGCTCTTCGCGGGTCATGGCGGGCAGCGTGATCTTCTTCACGATCACCGAGTGGCCCGACACCGCGGTGGCCACCCGCTTGGTCTTGGTGCCGGCCGCCGCCAGCGCCGCGCCGATGGCCTCGACGATCGCGCTCGAGTTCAGGAACGCGCCCTGCACGATCGCCTCGGGCGGCATCGGCGCGGTCCCCGCGGCGACGAGCTCGAAGCCCTTCGGGCGCAGCGCCACCTCGGCCACCTTCACGCAGGACGACCCGATGTCGATGCCCACGAGCGCTTGACTCTTCGAGAGGAAGGGAAGGCGCACCGGTTCGCTCCTTCGCTCGCTACGAGGCTTCCGGGCGCGGCCCGGAAGCTTCGTTCCCCGTCATGGCCGCGACGCCGAAGACCTTGTCCTTGTCGGACACCTTGAGGCCCAGGGCCAGCAGGATCTTGCGCTTGGTGTCGAGGCGGCAGGGCCGGCCCGCCTCCACGCGATCGATGGTGAGCGTGGAAAGCCCCGCCTTCCGGGCGAGCTCGGCCTTGCTCAGCATCATGGCCTCTCGGAACTTCTGGACGCTGTTCCTCGACACCCCGCCCCCCCGCCGGGCTCCGAGGGCCCCCGCGGCTCGTTCGGGGCCCCTATCGGCCCCCGCTTCCGGGGACTTGAGCCGCGGGTCGCCGGTCGCCGTGCCCTGGATCACGGTTCGTGCGCGTGCAGCGGGTGCGCAGCCGACCGGCGCACGCCGTGCAGCGGTGGGCGGAAGCGCGCTTTCTCCTCACGCCGGCCCCGCGACGCGCCGATGAACACCGGCGCGGGGGGTCTCGTGAACGAGCGCATCCTGATCGTGGACGACGACGACGCCCTGCGCGAGAGCCTCGAGCTCGTGCTCGCCGCGGAGGGCTACGCCGTGCGCAGCGTCGCCTCGGGCCTCGCGGCGCTGGCGGCCGTGGAGCAATCCCCCTTCGACCTGGTGCTCTGCGACCTGCGCATGCCGGGCATGGACGGAATGGAGCTCCTGCCCCAGCTCGCGAGGCGCCTGCCGGGCGTCGCGGTGATCCTGATGTCGGCCTACGGGAGCGCGGACCTCGCGGTGGAGGCCCTCCGGCGCGGCGCCTACGACTACCTGGCGAAGCCGTTCCAGCCCTCCGAGGTGGTGCTCACCATCCGGAAGGCGCGCGAGCGCGAGCGCCTGCGCCTCGCCAACCAGATCCTGCGCCGCGACCTCCAGCGCGCCGTGGGCGAGCGCCCCATCGTGGCCGCGTCCCAGGCGATGATCGACGTGCTCGAGGTGCTGGAGCGCGCCGCCGAGTTCAAGGCCACGGTGCTCCTCACCGGCGAGAGCGGTACGGGCAAGGAGGTCCTCGCCCGCGCGATCCACGCGCAGTCGGGCCGGCGCGCCGAGGCCTTCGTGGCGCTGAACTGCGGCGCGATCCCCGAGACGCTGCTCGAGAGCGAGCTCTTCGGTCACGCGAAGGGGGCCTTCACCGGCGCCGACCGGGCGCGCCGCGGCCTGTTCGTCGAGGCCGACGGCGGCTCGATCTTCCTCGACGAGATCGGCGAGCTGGCGCCGAGCCTCCAGGTGAAGCTCCTGCGCGTGCTCCAGGAGGAGGAGGTGCGGCCGCTCGGCGAATCGAAATCGCTCCAGGTGGACGCCCGCGTGATCGCGGCGACCTCGCGGGATCTGGAAAGCGACGTAGCGCAGGGGCGTTTCCGCCACGATCTCTTCTATCGCTTGAACGTCGTGCGCATCCGCGTCCCCGCCCTCCGGGATCGCCGCGAGGACATCCCGGTGCTGGTGGACCACTTCCTCGAGCGCTTCCGCGTGGCGCTGGCCAAGCCGGTGCGCGGCATCGCCGACGACGCCCTCGACCGGCTCGTGGCCTACGCCTGGCCCGGCAACGTGCGCGAACTCGAGAACGTGCTCGAGCGCGCCATGATCCTCGCCGAGGGGGATCGCATCACCCTGCGCGAGCTCCCCCCGAACGTCGTCACCCCCGAACGCGGGCCCGGTCGCCCCGCCGCGGGCGACCTCTCCCTGCGCCGGGCCCGCAAGGCCGTCGAGGCCGATCTCATCGAGCGCGCGCTCCGCGCCACGGGCGGCAACCGCACCCACGCGGCGCGCCTCCTGGAGATCAGCCATCGCGCGTTGCTCTACAAAATCAAAGAGTACGGGCTGCGCGCGTAGTGCTTGCTCGGCGCGGCGCTGGAGCCGCCGAGGCGAAGCGCCTCGCGGCTCACCGCCGCGCTCTCGGGTCCACGACACAGCAGGACGTCGACCACCGGCGCCGGCGGGCGAGGGGGTCGATGCGAAGTAGAGCGCAGGCCGCCACGGGCCGCCGCACGAGAGCACGCAACTGCGCCGATCGGATGACGTCCCTTCGCCAGAGTGGGTTGGCGGCCGAGCCA
>DASRUS010000051.1:0-3479 GCA_035687825.1 Myxococcota bacterium
TCGGTCTCCATGGGCCACCCCGACAAGATGTGCGATCAGATCTCGGACGCGGTGCTCGACGCGCTGCTGGCGGAGGATCCCGGCTCCCGGGTGGCGTGCGAGACGCTCGCCACGACGGGGCTCGTGGTGCTGGCGGGGGAGATCACCAGCCAGGCGCACGTGGAGTTCGCGCCGCTGGCGCGCTCGGTGATCCAGGACATCGGCTACACCGACTCGGCCCTGGGCTTCGACGCGGCCACGTGCGGCGTGATCGTGGTCCTGGGGCGGCAGTCGCCGGACATCTCCCAGGGCGTCACCGAGGGCGAGGGACTGCACAAGGAGCAGGGCGCCGGCGACCAGGGGATGATGTTCGGCTTCGCCTGCGACGAGACGCCGGAGCTCATGCCCGCGCCGATCCGCTGGGCGCACCGGCTGATCGAGAAGCACCGCGAGCTCTTCGAGTCCGGCGAGCTCGAGTGGCTGCGGCCCGACGCGAAGTCGCAGGTCACGGTGGAGTACCGCGGCGAGCACCCCGTGCGCGTGGACACGGTGGTGCTCTCGACGCAGCACGCCCCGGACGTCTCGTGGGACCAGATCCGCAAGGACGTGATCGACAAGATCGTGCGCCCGGCGCTGCCCGCGGGCGTGATCGACGACGACACGCTCTTCCACGTGAATCCCACCGGCCGCTTCGTGGTGGGCGGCCCCATGGGCGACGCGGGCCTCACCGGGCGCAAGATCATCGTGGACACCTACGGGGGCATGGGCCGCCACGGCGGCGGCGCGTTCTCCGGCAAGGATCCCTCGAAGGTGGACCGCAGCGGCGCCTACGCCGCGCGCTGGGTGGCCAAGAACCTGGTGGCGGCGGGCCTGGCCCGGCGCTGCGAGGTGCAGGTGGCCTACGCCATCGGCGTCGCGGAGCCGGTCATGGTGCGCGTGGACAGCTTCGGGACGGCGCGCCTCGACGACGCGGATCTCGAGCGCCTCGTGCGCAAGCATTTCGACCTGACGCCCAAGGGCATCATCGAATCGCTGGGGCTCCGCCGCCCCATCTTCCGGGCCACCTCGTACCACGGTCACTTCGGACGCGAGGGCTTCCCGTGGGAGGACACGGCGAAGGCGGAAGCGCTCCGCCGCGACGCGAGCCGCTGACCGAACGGGCCGAGCCGCAGGCGAGCGGAGTGAACGGAAATTTGCGATACCCGCCCACCATGCGGAGCCTGGGGAGGGGGATCGCGGCGGGGCTGCTCCTCGCGGCGTCGGGGACCGCAGCCCTGGACGCCCGGGCCGAGCCCCGCGTGCGGGTGCGGCTCTTCGCCAGCGAGCGGCCCGTCAGCCTCGCACCGGAAGGATCGCCGAGCCGCCTCGTCGGGCCCGGGCGCGGCGCGGCCGAGCTCTTCGTCGACGGCCGCAGCCGCCCGTCTCCGCTGCGCCTCGGCGGGGCCGGGAGCGTGCGCGTGGGCGGCGCGAGCTACCGCGGCGCGATCGAGGTGCACCGCGTTGCTTCGGGGCTCGAGGTCGTGAACGAGGTCCCGCTCGAGGACTACGTAGCCGGCACGCTGCACCGCGAGGTGTCGCCCCACTGGGAGCGCGAGGCCCTGCGCGCCCAGGCCGTCGCGATCCGCACGTACGCCCTGCACCGCATGTCCATCGCCCCGCGCGGCCGCCTGCACGACCTCGAGGCCAGCCCCGGCGATCAGGTGTACGGGGGCATCGAGGCCGAGACGAGCGGGGCGCGCCGGGCGTGCCGCGAGACGCAGGGCGAGTACCTCACCTGGTCGGGGCGCCCGATCCTGGCGGCCTTCCACTCCAGCGCGGGCGGTCGCACGGCGAGCGCGGAAGAGGTGTGGGGTCAGCCCGTGCCGTACCTGGTGAGCCGCGAGGTGACCGGCGAGGCGGGCTCGCCGCACGCCGCGTGGCGCGTCGGCGTCTCCCCGGCCGAGCTCGGCGGCGCGCTCGCCCGCGCGGGCAAGCCCGTGGGGTCGCCGCGCGCGCTGCGCATCCTCGAGCGCTCGCCGAGCGGCCGCGTGGGCCAGCTCCGCGTGGACGGGACCGGCGGCAGCCGCACGCTCTCGGGCAAGGCGCTGCGCGCGGCCCTGGGCTCACGGCTGCTGAAGAGCACCCTCTTCGAGGTGCAGCGCTCCGGCGAGGGCTTCGTGTTCACGGGCGCGGGCTACGGGCACGGGGTCGGCATGAGCCAGTGGGGGGCCCGCGCGCTCGCGCGCGACGGCGCCGACTATCGGAGGATCCTCGCGCGCTTCTACCCCGGAGCCCGCCTCCAGCGCCTGGGCGTCGACGGGAAGTCGTACGCCGTGCGCGAGCCGGCGCGCTGATGCCCGGGTTCGTCGCCCTCCAGGCGGCGCCGGGGGCGTCCCCGGATCCCTTCTCGTTCCTGCTGCCCATGGCCGCGATCTTCCTGATCTTCTACTTCCTCCTCATCCGCCCGCAGCAGCGCAAGCAGAAGGAGCAGGAGCAGCTCCTCAAGTCCATCGAGAAGGGCGACCGCATCGTGAGCGCCGGGGGCCTGCACGGCGTCGTGACGGGCACCTCGGACGACGTGCTCACCGTGGAGATCGCGAGCGTGAAGGGCGAGCGCGTGCGCGTGAAGCTCGATCGGTCGCGCGTGGAGCGCCGGCTGGAAAAGGGCAAGGGGGGCGAGGAGTCGTGAGCCTGCGCTGGCGCACGATCACGGTAAGCGCCTTCTGCCTGCTCCTGCTGTGGTTCGCGCTCGCGAACTTCATCGATCCGAAGCGACGCGCCGAGAGCGCGCTCCTGCCGGACGCGGGCCTGCGCCTCGGCCTCGACCTGCGCGGCGGGATCCACTGGGTGCTCGGGCCGCGCCTCGAGGCGGCGGTGGAGAAGGAGCTCGAGCACCTGCGCGGCGTGATCACGGGCCAGCTCGAGGAGAAGAAGATCGTGCCGGCGCGCCTCGCGGTGGATGCCGGTCGCCTCGTGATCGAAGCGGCGAGCGACGAAGACCTCGCGGCCGTGCGCTCGGTCGTGAGCGAGATCGAGGTGTTCCAGATCGCGGAGGACTCGGGCCGCAGCCTCGTGCTCACACTCACGCCGGAGTGGCAGCGCGAGGTACGGGAGACGGGGATGCTGCAGGCCCTCGAGGTGCTGCGGCGGCGCATCGACGACCCCGCCACCGGCATCCCCGAGTCGGTGGTGACGCGCCAGGGCCAGGACCGGATCCTGGTCCAGATCCCGGGCGTGGACGAGGTCCCGAAGGACATCCTCGACACCACGGGCTTCCTCGAGTTCAAGATCGTCCTCGACTCGCAGCCGAGCGAGGAGCTCCTGCGCGCGCGCCACCCGGACGGGCTCCCGCCCGAGACCGAGATCCTCGTCGAGCGCGACCGCGAGACCGAGCGGGTGATCGGGGCGTACCTGGTGCCCGCGGCCGCGGCGCTCACCGGCGACTACCTCGACGACGCGCGCCCGAACTTCGACCAGCGGCGCCAGCGCTGGATCGTGGAGTTCACCTGGAAGAGCGAGGG
>DASRUS010000052.1:0-5192 GCA_035687825.1 Myxococcota bacterium
CTCGCGGCTCGAGCATCCGCTCGATCCACGCCACGACCCGCGGTGCGCGCTGCCGGAGTAGCGCGCCCGGCGTGGGATCCGTGAGGCACTCGTAGAGCTGCGGGTAGACGCCGAAGTCCGCGAACGCGGGCCGACCGCCGAAGAGGTAGGGCCGCTCCGCCAGATGCGCCTCCAGCAGCGCGAGCTGCCGCTCGAAGGAGCCCTCGATCTGCTGCTTCGTCTCCGCCGAGGATCCCACGAACGAGAGGCGCGGGACCATGCGCTGCTTCACCGCGCTGGCCATCTTGTGCACCGCCTCGTCGGGAGCGTCGGGCAGGTTCGCGCGCGCGATGCGCTCGCTGGCCGAGTCCTGATCCGCTTCGTACCACCAGCGATAGTGGAACATGGGTTTGTTGCCCCACTCGTCGCCGTACTCCTCGAGCAGCGCCGAGAGGAAGCCGAGCGCCGGATCCTCGGGGTGGATGCCCGGCTCGGGGAAGAGCCGCTCCATGCGCTCGAGGATCGGCGTCGAGTCCTGCATCGCCTGGTCCTCGGGGGTCACCACCAGGGGGATGAGCGGCAGCTTCGCGTACTTCTGGAACTCCGCCATCTGCGCCGCGCCGCGCACCACCCACTCGTGGGGAATGCGCTTGTAGCGGAAGTAGGAACGGACCTTCACCGAGTAGGGGGAGAGCTCGATCCCGAAGATGCGATACGCGTTCGCCATGATCTCCTCTCGCGCGCGCCCGCGCGCTCAGTCTTCTCCCGGTCCCGGCGCGAGCAGCACCCCCGCCTCGACGAGCGCGCGGATCCGCTCGGCGCCGAGCTCGAGCACCTCGCGCAGCACCTCTTCGTTGTGCTCGCCCCGGCGCGGAGCCGAGCGCGGCCGCGCCATGCCCGAGCGCGAGAAACGGTAGGGGAGCCGGGTCACGCGCCGCCGGCCGCCGCGCCCGTCATCCACCTCGAGGAGCAGGTCGCGCTCGCGTCCAAAGGGTCCCTCGAGCGCCTCGCGCAGGCTCTGCACGACCGCGCACGGCAGGTTCGCGCCCTCGAGCCGGCCGACCAGCTCCTCGCGGCTAGGACGCCCCCGCATCCACGTTTCCACGGCCGCGTGGCGCAGGCGCGCCTTCGTCTCGAGGTCGGCGCCGGCGGGCGCGGGGTCCTCGATCTCCGGGAATGCCTTGCGCAGCTCGCTCCACACGTGCTGCGGCGGACCCGCGATCGCGATCCAGCCGTGGGCGCCCGCGTCGAACGGGCGCGGCTCGGGGCGCAGCTCGGGCGGATCCAGCAGCTCGAAGGGCGTCTCGGAGAACGTCGCGAGCACGGCGTCGTACATGGCGAGCTCCACGCGCTCGCCCTCGCCCGTGCGCTCGGCCTGGCGCAGCGCCGCGAGCACCGCCACCGCGGCGTGGAGCGCCGTCACGAGGTCGGCGTGGGCATCGGCGAGCGGATGCACGGGGTGCCCCGACTTCCGCGCCGCGTACTCGAGGAGCCCCGTCGCCGCGTGCATGGTGGGCGCGAAGGCGCCGCGGTCGCGCAGCGTGGAATCGTGGCCGAAGCCGGAGATCGAGACCATGACCGCTCGGGGGTTCGCCGCGTGGACGGCCTGCCAGCCGATGCCGAGCCGCTCCGCCACGCCGGGACGGAAGTTCTCGAGCACGGCGTCGCAGCGCGCGACGAGGCCGAGGGCGAGCTCGCGGCCCTCGGGCTTCGCGAGGTCGATGCACACGTTGCGCTTGCCGAGGTTCGCCCAGACGTAGAGCCCGGACATGCCACGGTCGCGCCGCGGCGCGATCAGACGGGTGAGATCGCCCGCGGGCGCCTCGACCTTGATCACGTCCGCGCCGAGCTCTGCGAGGATGCGGCCCACGTAGGGACCCGCCAGCACCTGGGAGAAGTCCACGACGCGCAGGTCCGCGCACGGAGTCGGTCGCATGGCCGGATTCTAACGTGGTGAGGCGCGCGCCGGGCCTCTATCCTCGGGCGACCCTCGACCCTGGGGCGTTCCGAGGCCAGCCATGCACGACGCGATCCAGCGCTTCCGATCCGTCGATCCCGAGACGCTGCCCAAGCACTTCGACGCCGGCGCCGCGGAGCGGCGCTGGGACGAGGTCTGGCAGCGCTCGGGCCTCTACCACTGGGATCCGAAGCAGCCCCGGGTTGCGACCTTCGTGGTGGACACGCCGCCGCCCACCGCCTCGGGATCGCTCCACCCGGGTCACATGTTCAGCTACACGCACACCGACATCCTGGTGCGCCACCAGCGCATGCGCGGCCGCAACGTCTACTACCCCATGGGCTGGGACGACAACGGGCTCCCCACGGAGCGGCGCGTGCAGAACCATCATCACGTGCGCTGCGATCCCACGGCGCCCTACGAGCCAGACCTCCGGCTCGAGCCCGCCGGCCCGAAGCCGAGCGGTCCGCCGCGCCGGATCTCGCGCCCCAACTTCATCGAGCTCTGCGAGCGCGTCACCGCCGAGGACGAGCAGGGCTACAAGGAGCTCTGGCGGCGGCTCGGGATCTCGGTGGACTGGCGTCTCGAGTACCGCACGGTGGACGTGCACTGCCGGCGCATCTCGCAGCTCTCGTTCCGCGACCTCTTCGAGAAGGGGCACGTCTACACGAGCGAGGCGCCCACCATGTGGGACGTAGACTTCCAGTGCGCCATCGCCCAGGCCGAGGCGGAGGACCGGCCGCGCCGGGGGGCCTTCCACGATCTCGAGTTCGGGGTCGAGGGGAGCGAGCGCACGTTCACGATCTCCACCACGCGCCCGGAGCTCCTCGCCGCCTGCGTGGGCGTGACCGCGCACCCCGGCGACGCGCGCTACGCCGACCTCTTCGGCCGGCGCGCCGTGACGCCCCTCTTCCGCGTCCCGGTGCCGATCTTCCCGAGCGAGCTCGCGGACCCCGAGAAGGGCACCGGCGTCCTCATGGTGTGTACGTTCGGCGACGCGACGGACGTCCTCTGGTGGCGCGACCACCGCCTGGCGCTTCGCCAGCTCGTGGGGCGCGACGGCCGGCTCGCCCCGCTGCGCTTCGGGAGCGCCGGCTTCGAGAGCCTCGACCCCGAAGCCGCGAACCGCTTCTACGCGGAGCTCGCGGGCAAGGGGATCGAGGGCGCGCGCAAGAAGATCGTGGAGCTGCTCGCGCTCCCGGAGGGCGGCGCCACGAGCCCGCGCCCTCCCCTGCACGGCGCGCCGCGCCCCATCGAGCACACGGTCAAGTTCTACGAGAAGGGCGAGCGCCCCCTCGAGTTCGTCCCCACGCGCCAGTGGTTCGTGCGCCTGCTCGACCAGAAGCAGGCGCTCCTCGCCAAGGGCCACGAGGTCCAGTGGCATCCGCCCTTCATGGTCAAACGGTTCGACGACTGGACCGAGAACCTGGCCCAAGACTGGTGCGTGAGCCGGCAGCGCTTCTTCGGCGTGCCGATCCCGGTCTGGTATCCCCTCGACGCGCGCGGAGAGCCCGACTTCGAGCATCCGATCGTCGCCGAGCGGGATGCCCTCCCCGTGGATCCAACGACCGACGCCCCGCCCGGCTTCCGCGAGGAGCAGCGCGACCGCCCCGGCGGCTTCCGCGCCGACCCCGACATCTTCGACACCTGGTTCACGAGCTCCCTCACGCCGCAGATCAACTCGCACTGGCTCCTGGATCCCGCGCGGCACGCGGCGCTCTTCCCGGCGGACGTGCGGCCCCAGGCCCACGACATCATCCGCACCTGGGCCTTCTACACGATCGCCAAGGCGCTCCTGCACGAGAACACGATCCCCTGGCGCCACGCCACGATCTCGGGCTGGATCCTCGACCCCGACCGCAAGAAGATGTCGAAGAGCAAGGGCAACATCGTGACGCCGATCCCGCTGATCGAGCAGCACGGGGCGGACGCCATCCGCTACTGGGCCGGCTCCGCGCGCCTCGGGGTGGACACGGCGCTCGACGAGCAGGTCTTCAAGGTCGGGAAGCGCCTCGTCACCAAGATCTGGAACGCCGCGAAGTTCGTGCTCGGGCAGACGGCGCAGGTGCACCCGATCACGAGCGAGCTCGACCGCGCCTTCGCCGGCGAGCTCCGCGCGCTCGTGGCGCGCGCCACGGGCGGCTTCGAGGCCTTCGACCAGGCCCAGGCGCTCCAGGACACGGAGAGCTTCTTCTGGACGCGCTTCACGGACACCTACCTCGAGCTCGCCAAGGCCCGCGCGCGCGGCGAGGGGCCGCCCGGTTCCAAGGAGGGGCCGCCCGGCGCCCAGGCGGAGGCGGGCGGCGAATCCGCCCGGGGCTCCGCCGTGGCGACGCTGCGCTTCGGGCTCTCGGTGCTCCTGCGCCTCTTCGCGCCGACGCTTCCCTATGTCACCGAGGAGGTCTGGTCCTGGGTCTTCGCCGGGGAGACGGGGCACGCCTCGATCCACCGCTCGCCGTGGCCGGACGCCGCCGAGTTCGAGGCGATCCCCGCCCCCACGGAGCCCGAGAGCTTCGCGGTCGCGGTGGCGGCGCTCGAAGCGATCCACAAGGCGAAGGCGGACGCGGAGGTGTCCGCCGGGCGCGAGGTCCTGGAGCTGCGCCTCGCCGCCTCCCCGAAGACGCTCGCGAAGCTCGCGCCGGTGCTCGACGACGTGCTCGCCGCGGCGCGGGCTCGCGCCCACGCGCTCGAGCCCGCCGAGCTCGCAGACGGTAGCTTCGAGGTGCGCTCGGCGCGCTTCGCGGAGCGCACCCCCTAGACTATCCCTAGACGTTAGAGCGTTCACGATCTCGAGACATGCAGCGGCCGCAGCCTCTACAAGTCGCTTCTCCTCGATGGTGGAGCGAAGAATCAGAGACGCCCGCTCAATGGGACCGACCAGCTGACTGCTGGACCTGCCAATGTCTCGAGGGCGTGATCCTACGCTCGTCGTCGCTGGCGCCGAGGCCGTTTGAGTTGGCTTGCTGCCCCCGGGGGACCTTGGGTGATGGTTGTTCGAGCTCAGGAATCGCCCGATCAAGTCAAGTGCGTGACTTGACGATAGCGCCAGTTGGCGCGATGATGGCGCCAGAAGGCGTAACTTTGTCCAGAAGGTCAATCGTGGGCGACCCGTACACGCGCGAAGTCGAAGGGGTCCTGGCGGTCCTTGGGGGCGCAAAGGTCATTGGTCACAGCGTGCGTTCTCGTGAGGATCTAGCCGAGCGGGTGCGGCAGGGACTGCCCTTCTCGGCTCTATCCGCCGTCATGGAGCGGTACG
>DASRUS010000053.1:0-4919 GCA_035687825.1 Myxococcota bacterium
AACCAGACGAGGAGCACGCGCGATCCGAGCAGCACCGCCTCGCCGAGCAGGATGGCGAAGACGCCGCTGATCATGGGGTTGCGGACGTTGCGGTAGACGCCGCGCACGACGAGACGGCGCGGCGAGTCGAAGGGCGCCAGCGTGCCGCCGCCCACCCCGTGGAAGAGCGCGATCGTGCGGCCCATGAGGAGGAAACCGAGCGCGAAGAGCGCGCAGGCCGAGACCACCGGGAGCGCGCTCCAGGGTGGCGGCAGCGACCAGCCGACGTTCCAGTCCGGGTTGCGCTTGAGCAGCAGGGCGGGGACCACGAGCGTCACCACGGCCGGTAGCAGGCCGATGGCGCGCGCGTGGCGCCAGAGCGCGATGCGAGGCTCGTGGGTCTCGGAGGGTTCGGTCATGGTCGGGCCTCCCCCCAGGGGCGCTGAGCCCCCGAGGTTTCTTTTGCCCCCTGTGAACCAGTTCATACGCCCCGCCCGCGCAAAGGTCGATCCTCTGGTCATACCTCAACGAGCCTCACGGCTCACAGCCTCAGGGAACGGCGAAGGGCGGGGGATGCGGATGGCGAGCCCGAGTGCAGAGACGACCGTGAAGCGCGTATGCGCCTGGTGCGGGTCCGTCCTGGGTCTCACCCATTGGCCGTGGAACGGGAGGACGAACATCACGAGCCATGGCGTGTGCTCCTCCTGCGCCGCGAGGATCCAGGATTCGAGGCGAGCTCACAGCTCCCCCGTCCTCCCCACCCTCCGGCCCCTCCGGCCCGGAGCCTCCCCCTCGCACGTGTGAGACCCAACCCCCGCGGGGCCCCAGCCCACAGCGTCACCTTTCGACCCCGTCCGCGTCCTACAATGTGGGAGGGGGTGTGGCCTGAGGGCCGCTCGCGAGGCGGTCCGCCGGCCTACGTGGCGCCATGGAGCGCCGCGTAGCGCCAGAGGTCGGACGATGCGCGACGGGGATCGGGTCCCGGTCGCACGAGCGGACGCCGTTGGGCCGGATCCCCACAGCCATCTCCCCCTCACAGCGCGCCGTGCCCCGGCTCGTGCGCACGCTCCCGCGCCCCGGCCGCATCTTCTACGGCTCGATCTTCGCGATCCTGGCGATCGCCCTCGTCGTCGCCGAGCTTCGCAACTCGCGCCTGCAGGCGTGGGTGGCCTCGCGCATCACCCGCGGCTTCAGCTTCGCGCTGGCGCCCGACGCGAGCTCCACGATCCGCTTCCCCGAGGACGGACCCTACGATCGGCGGCTCGGCTACGCGGGCCTCGACGACCGCCTCGCCCGCCTCGCCCAGCGCGGCTACGCGGTGCGCTCCCAGGCGCGTCTCTCCCCGGGGCTCTCGCGCCTGGTGGCGCTCGGCCTCGGCCCCGTCTACGCCGAGAAGGATCGCGCCGGGCTCCACGTCGAGGACCGCCGCGGCGAGCCGCTCTTCGAGGTCGAGTATCCCCAGCGCGTCTACCGCGACTTCGCGCAGGTCCCCCCGCTCGTCGTGCACACGCTGCTCTTCATCGAGAACGGCGAGCTCCTCGAGCCCGGCCATCCGCGTCGCAACCCCGCCGTGGAGTGGGACCGGCTGGCGAAGGTCGTGAGCTCGGCGCTGCTCGGCGACGGCAACGGCCACCGCCCCTCCGGCGGGAGCACGCTGGCGACGCAGATCGAGAAGTTCCGCCACTCGCCCGAGGGCCGCACCGCGTCGCCGACGGAGAAGCTCCGGCAGATCGCTTCGGCCACGCTGCGCTCGTACCTCGACGGGCCGGAGACCCTCGACGCGCGCCGGCGCGTCGTGCTCGCGTACCTGAACACGGTGCCGCTGGCCGGATCGCCCGGCTTCGGCGAGGTGAACGGCATCGGGGACGGCCTCTTCGCGTGGTACGGCGCGGACCTCGACGAGACGAGCCAGCTCCTGGCCGAGGGCGACGCCGCGGACGCCGGGGCGCGCGGCCTCGCCTACAAGCAGATCCTCTCGCTGTTCGTGGCCCAGCGGCGCCCCTCCCACTACCTGACGCACGACCGCGCGGGGCTCGACCGCCTCACCGACCAGTACCTGCGGCTCCTCTTCGAGGAGGGCGTGATCGACGCCGACCTCCGCGACGCGGCGCTCGCGGCCGAGCTCGAGTTCCGCGCCGCGCCCCTCGCGCTCGAGCGCGGCTCGTTCACCGAGACCAAGGCCACGGACGCCGTGCGCGCGGCGCTCCTCGACGCGCTCGGCGAGTCGCGCCTCTACGACGTGGACCGCCTCGACCTGCGCGTGCGTTCGACGCTGGACCGCCGCGTGCAGGACGAGGTGACGCAGCGGCTCCGCTCGCTGGCCGAGCCCGAGGTCGCGCGCGCGGCGGGCCTCGTGGCGCCTCACCTCCTGGCGGGCAGCGATCCGGGCGGGGTCGTCTACTCGCTGCTCGTCTTCGAGCGCACCGGGGAGGGCAACGCGTTGCGCGTCCTCGCCGACACGCTCGACCGCCCCTTCAACGTGAACGAGGGGATGAAGCTCGACCTCGGCTCGACGGCGAAGCTGCGGACCCTCGCGCACTACCTCGGGAT
The DNA here is from genome assembly GCA_035687825.1 of Myxococcota bacterium. GTDB lineage: Bacteria > Myxococcota_A > UBA9160 > UBA9160 > DASRUS01 > DASRUS01. The sequence continues at coordinate 2,530 of DASRUS010000053.1, forward strand.
CGTGGCGGATCTGCACGCGCGCTACGCCGGCCTCTCGCGCGAGGTGCTGCGCGCCGAGCCCGTGGACCCGCGCGACGCCCTGCGGCGCTTCGTGATCGACGAGCTCCTGGCGCGGCCGGGGACGACGCTGCCGCAGCTCCTCGATGCCGCGCTCGAGCGCCGCTACTCCGCGAGCCCCTGGGAGGGCTTCCTCACCGCGGGGGGTCTGCATCACTTCCGCAACCACGACGACCGCTTCGACGAGAGCCGCTTGAGCGTGCGCCAGGCGTTCGCGAGCTCGGTGAACCTCCCCTTCGTGCGGCTCATGCGCGACGTCGTGAACCACCTCGTGTACGGGCCGTCGGGCTTCGCCCGCGAGCTCCTGTCCGATCCGCAGCACCCCTGGCGCGCAGAGTATTTGGAGCGCTTCGTCGAGTGGGAGAGCCGCGAGTACCTGCTGCGCTTCTACGCGAAGCACCGCGACCGCGCCTTCGCGGAGAGCCTCGACGCGATGGCGAAGGCGCGCCGGCCCACCGCGCGGCGGCTCAGCGGGCTCTTCCGCGCGCTCGAGCCCGGGGCGGGCCCGGAGGCGCTCGAGGCGTTCCTGGCGGCGCAGCTCGGCGACCGCATGCCGCCCGCCGACCTCGTGCACCGCATCTACGACGACTACGCGCCGAGCCGCTTCGACCTCCACGATCGCGCCTACCTCGCTCGCGCGCACCCGCTCGAGCTCTGGCTCGTGGCCCATCTGCGCGATCACCCCGGCGCCTCCTTCGCCGAGGTGCTCGCCGCGAGCCCCGAGGCGCGCGCGAGCGCGTACCGCTGGCTCTTCCGCTCGCGCTTCCGCGGCGCGCAGAACCGCGGCATCCGCACCATCCTCGAGCAGGAGGCGTTCCTCCAGGTCCACCGCGCCTGGGCGAGCCTCGGCTATCCCTTCCCCACGCTGGTGCCCTCCCTCGCCACCGCCATCGGCGTCTCCGCGGACCGCCCGGCGGCCCTCGCGCAGCTCATGGGCATCGTGCAGAACGAGGGACGCCTCCTCCCCACGCGGCGCCTGGAGGAGCTGCATTTCGCGGCTCGGACGCCGTACGAGACCGTGCTCGGGCCCGTCCCCACCGAGGGCCGCCGCGTGATGCAGCCGGAGGTGGCGCGGGCGCTGCGGGACGTGCTGGTGGAGGTGGTGGAGAACGGCACGGCGCGCCGGCTGCGGGGCGCGTTCGCCCACGCCGATGGCTCGCCCGTCGAGGTGGGCGGCAAGACGGGGACCGGGGACAACCGCCGCAAGACCTTCGGCGCGGGCGCCCGGCTGCTGGAATCGCGCGCGCGCAGCCGCACGGCGTCCTTCGCCTTCCTGCTCGGCGAGCGACACTTCGGTGTGATCACCGCCTTCGTGGACGGCCCGGACGCGGAGCGCTACGAGTTCACGAGCTCGCTCCCGCTCCAGGTCCTGAAGCACCTGGGGCCGGCGCTCGTGGAGCTCGTGGAGGGCTACTTCCCCACCACCGAGACGAAGCTCACGCAGCGGCCGGGAGCTCCGCCGAGGTTGTGCGTCACGCCGAGCTTCGGATCCGCGATCTGACGCGGGCCCGCCTCGCCGCGCAGCTGGAGCCACATCTCGTACATCATGCGCAGCCCGCTCGCGCCGATCGGGTGGCCGAAGCTCTTGAGACCCCCGTCGGGGTTCACGGGCTGCGGGCCCTCGAGGTCGAAGCGGCCGTCGAGCACGTCCTTCCACGCCTGGCCGCGCGGCGAGAAGCCGAGGTCCTCCATCAGGACGAGCTCCGTCGGCGTGAAGCAGTCGTGCACCTCGGCCATGGAGATCTCGACCCGCGGGTTCGTGACCCCCGCCTGGCGATACGCGTCCTCGGCGCTCCGACACACCTCGGTGAAGGTCGTGAAGTCGTAGTCCTGATCGTGATAGCCCGCCCCGGGGCCCGCGGCGAAGGCGAGCGCCTTGATGAAGATGGGCTTGTCCGTGTAGCGGTGCGCGTCCTCGGCGCGGCACAGGATCGCCGCCGCGGAGCCGTCCGAGACCCCGGAGCAGTCGAAGATGCCGAGCATGCCCGCCACCGGCGGCGCTGCCTTGATCTTCTCGAGCGACACCTCCTTGCGGAACTGCGCCTTCGGATTCTTCGCGCCGTTCTTGTGGTTCTTCCAGGCGATGCGCGAGATCGCCTCCTTGAGCGTCCCCTCGTCCACGCCATATTTCTTGGCGTACGCCGGGGCCAGCAGCGAGAACATGGCGGGCGCCGTCATGCTCGTCTCGGTGCCGTCGCCCGGCGGACGGTTCGTGGTGAGGCCCGAGTAGCCCGAGTCCTTGAGCTTCTCGACGCCGATCGCCATCACGAGATCGTAGGCGCCGCTCGCCACCGCGTAGGCCGCGTTGCGCATCGCCTCGCTCCCGGTGGCGC
>DASRUS010000054.1:0-2521 GCA_035687825.1 Myxococcota bacterium
GAGCGCGCCGACGCCGCGACGGCCCCGGAGCTCCCCGTGATCGGGTTCGAGCCGACGGAGGAGCAGGCGCTCGTCGTCGAGACGGTGCGGGCCTTCGCCGAGAAGGAGCTTCGCCCGCTCGCGCGCGAGTGCGACGAATCGCGGCGCATCCCGAGGGCGCTGCTCGAGCGCGCGCACGAGCTCGGCCTCGTGGCGAATGCGCTCCCCCCGGAATTCGGCGGCGGAGGCGAGCGGAGCGCGCAGACGGGCGCCCTCGTCGCGGAAGAGCTCGCCTGGGGCGACCTCTCCCTCGCGCTCGCGATCCTCTCCCCTGCCCTCACCGCGTTTCCGGTGGCCGATTTCGGCAGCGAGGCCCAGAAGCGCGAGCTCCTGCCGCGCTACGCGGGCGACGCCTTCGTGCCGGGCGCGCTCGCCCTGGTCGAGCCGCGCTTCGGCGCCGATCCGTTCCGGCCCGAAACGACGGCGCGTCGCGACGGGAAGGATTGGGTCCTCGCCGGGCGCAAGTGCCTCGTGCCGTGGCTCGAGGGCGACGGGGCGCTCCTCGTCTCCGCCCGCGAGAACGGCGCGGCGCGGCTCTTCCTCGTCCGGCGCGACGCCCGCGGCCTCGGCGTCACGCCGGAGCGCAACCTCGGGATCCAGGCCCTGCCCACCGTGGAGCTCGCCCTCGACGACGTGCGCGTCGCGGAGGCGGCCCGCCTCGGCGGCGAGCGCGGCGCGGACGTCGCGAGCGTCGTGGCGCGCGGCCGGGTCGCGCTCGCCGCCACGGGCGTGGGGGTCGCGCGCGCGGCCTTCGAGATCGCGCGCGACTACGCGAAGGAGCGTCACGCCTTCGGCGCCCCCATCGCCACCAAGCAGGCCATCGCTTTCAAGCTCGCGGACATGGCCATCGAGATCGACGGGGCGCGGCTCCTGGTGTGGAAGGCGGCGTGGCGGCTGGACCAGGGCGGCGACGCGCTCCGCGACGCGACGCTCGCCTACCAGCAGGTGCGGCGCGTCGCGCTCCAGGCGTGCGACGGAGCCGTCCAGGTGCTCGGCGGACACGGCTACACGCGGGAGTATCTGCCCGAGATGCACCTGCGCAACGCGCGGGGCTACGCTGCCTTCGAAGCCCTCGCCCTGGTCTGAGGAGCTCCCCATGCCCATCTGCTTCGAGCCCAGCGAGAACGCGAGCCTGGCCCGCGACCACTATCACCGGATCGCCGTGGAGCAGATGCGGCCGATCTCGCGCAAGTACGACGACGAGGAGCACGCGCTTCCGCAGGAGTGGGTGGACTTCTACTGGCAGCACGGTCGCCAGGGCGCGGGGGGCCGCCTGGACGGCCCCGGCGACGGCTTCGTGCAGGTGTGCATGCAGGCCGAGGAGCTCTGCTGGGGCGACGCCGCGCTCTACCTGCGCATGCCCACGCCCGCGCTCGGCGGCTCCGCGGTCATGGCCGCGGGCACGCCCGAGCAGCGCAAGCGCTTCCTCTCGCGCTTCCGCGAGGACGGCCCGCCGATCTGGGGCGCCATGGCGATCACCGAGCCCGGCGCCGGCTCCGACGCCGCGGCGATCGAGACCACGGCCACACTCGACGGCGACGAGTGGGTGCTGAACGGGACCAAGATCTTCTGCACCGCGGGCGAGGGCGCGTCGCAGCGCGAGGGCGGCTTCGTGGTGGTGTGGGCCACCGTGGACAAGAGCGCCGGGCGCGCGGGCATCAAGTCGTTCGTGGTGCCGGCGGGGACCCCGGGCATGAGCCTGGTCGGGCTCGAGAAGAAGCTCGGGATCCGCGCGTCGGACACCGCGACGCTGCGCTTCGAGGGCTGCCGCATCCCGAAGGAGAACCTGCTGGGGAGCGCGGAGGTGAAGAAGCGCGACCCGAAGCCGGGCGGCGACAAGGGCTTCAAGGGCGCCATGGCCACCTTCGACGCGAGCCGCCCCATCGTGGCGGCCATGGCGGTGGGCGTGGGCCGCGCGGCGCTGGACTTCGTGAAGGAGGAGCTCGAGCGCCAGGGGATCCGGCTCCGCTACGACGCGCCGCCTACGTCGCTCACGGCCATCGAGCGAGACGTGATGGAGATGGAGGCGGAGCTCGAGACGGCGCGGCTCCTCACCTGGCGCGCGGCGGCCATGATGAACGTGGGCAAGCCCAACAACCTCGAGGCGTCCATGGCGAAGGCCAAGGCGGGTCTCGCCGTCACGCTCATCACGCAGAAGGCGGTGGAGCTGCTCGGCCCGCTCGGCTACTCGAAGAAGCTCCTCGTGGAGAAGTGGATGCGCGACGCGAAGATCAACGACATCTACGAGGGGACCCAGCAGATCAACCAGCTCATCGTGGCGCGCCGGATCCTCGACTACTCGTCGAGCCTGCTGCGCTAGGGGGGATCGCATGCCCGTCAGCCGAGAGCTCCTCGAGATCCTGGTGTGCCCCGAGACGCGGCAGCCCGTGGCGCCCGCGAGCGCCGAGGTGCTGACGCGGGTGAACGAGAAGATCCGCGCGGGGACGCTCCGGAACCGGGGGGGCGACAAGGTGGAGAAGGA
>DASRUS010000055.1:0-5784 GCA_035687825.1 Myxococcota bacterium
GCGTGCTTGAAGACGAAGCGGCCCTCCATCTTCGGGTAGTGGCGCCCCTCGGCGAGCATCTCCGGCGTGAGGCGCTGGGGGTGAGCCGAGCCCGGTGCCTCGATCCAGAGCTTGCGCGCGTAGCGGCCCTCGGCGTGGAGCTGCACGGCGAGGATCCCGCTCGGATCTTCGGGGTCCGGGTTCGCCTCCACCACCACGGCCCCGGCGCCGTCGCCGAACAGCACCGCCACGTCGCGGCCCCGGGTCGCGAGCTCGATGCCCGTCGAGTGGACCTCGCAGCCGAGCACGAGCACGCGGCGGAACTGGCCCGAGCGGACGAAGCTGTTCGCGACGCCGAGGGAGTAGACGAACCCCGTGCACTGGGCGTGGAGATCGAAGCAGGGGGTGTCGTCGAGCCCGAGCGCCTCGTGCAGGAAGAACGAGGTGCCCGGGAACTCCGCGTGGCCCGAGAGCGTGGCGAGGATGATGCAGTCCACGTCTCCCGGCTCGAGGCCCGCGGCCTCGAGCGCCTGGCGCGCGGCGCGCTCGGCGAGGAGCGCGGGCGTCTCACCCTCGCTCACGAAGCGGCGCTCCACGATCCCCGAGCGCTGGCGGATCCACTCGTCGCTCGTGTCCATGAGCTTCTCGAGGTCGGCGTTCGTGACGACCCGCTCGGGAACCCACATGCCCGTGCCCGTGATCCTGGCGCGCATCATCCCCTCACCTCCCCTGGCTCGCGCGGCGCTGGGTCCGCTCCGCGTCTCTCAGTTCCTGCGATTCCCACAGCCGCTCCTCCACGGCCGCGAGCAGATCCGGCAGCCCCGCGCCGTGCAGGGCCGAGATCGCGACCGCGCCGAAGCGGTCGGCCAGGGCCAGGCCCGCGGCCGGCGGCAGGCGGTCGATCTGGTTGAAGACGAGGAGCTCGGGCGCGCCGCCCAGGCCGATCTCCTCGATCACGCGGCGCACCGCGGCGATGCGTCGCTCGAGATCGGGCGCCGCGGCGTCCACGACGTGGAGCAGGAGATCCGCGTCCTCGAGCTCCTCGAGCGTCGCGCGGAAGGCCGCCACGAGGTCGCGCGGCAGATCGCGGATGAATCCCACCGTGTCGGTCACGATCACCTCGCGGTCCCTCGGGAAGCGCAGCCGCCGCGACGCGGGATCGAGGGTCGCGAACATGCGATCCTCGACGTGGACTTCCGTCTTCGTGAGCGCCCGCAAGAGCGTGCTCTTGCCGGCGTTCGTGTAGCCGACGATGGAGAGGATCGGCAGCCCGCGCCGGCCGCGGCGCTTGCGCCGCCCCTCCCGCTGGCGCCGCAGGCCGTCGAGCTCGCGCTCGAGCCGCGCGATGCGGTCGCGCACGCGGCGGCGGTCCATCTCGAGCTTCTGCTCGCCGGGTCCGCGCCCGCCGATCCCCGCGCCGAGGCGCGAGAGCGAGGGGTCGCTCTGCGCGAGGCGCGGCAGGCGGTACTCGAGCTGGGCGAGCTCCACCTGGAGCTTGCCGTCCCGGCTCTTGGCGTGCTGGGCGAAGATGTCGAGGATGAGCTGCGTGCGGTCCACGACGCGCAGGTCGAGGCGCTCGCCGAGGTTGCGAGCCTGGGCGGGCGTCAGGTTCTGATCGAAGATCACGAGGTCCACGTCGGCCTGGACGGCGCGCACCATGAGGTCCTGGAGGCGGCCCCGGCCGACGAGGAAGCGCGGGTCCACGCGCAGGCGCCGCTGCGACACCACGTCCACCACCTCGACCCCCGCGGAGCGGGCGAGCTCACGGAGCTCGTCGAGGGACGCCTCGGCGTCGTCGCGCGAGCGGGACACGTCCACCGCGACGAGGATCGCGCGCTCGCCCTCCGCCACCTTGCGCGTGCGGTCGGCCCGGGCGAACTCTTCTTCGAGGGCGCGGACCCACGCTTCGAAGTCGAGGTCGAGGCGCGCGGGCGGCGTGGGGTCGAGGTGCTGGAGCGCGGCGCCGTCGTCGTTCGCGGGGAGCAGCGCTGCCGCGTAGGCGAGGCCCGGGAGCCCGTCCTCGCCCGTCGCGATCGCCACCATGGCGTCGAGGCGCAGGAGCGCCAGGTCCGCGAGGTCGTCGCGCGTGAGCTCCTCGTCGCCGAGGTGCGTGTGGATGCAGCGCAGCCCCCGCAGGCGTCCGGCGCCCGCGCGCAGGCGCCCCCAGTCCGGGAGCTGGATCGAGGAGGCGTCGCCCACCATCACGTGGGTCACGGCCCCGCGCCGATCGACGAGCACGCCCACCTGCCGACGGGTCTCCGCGGTGATCGCGGTGAGCTCGCGGGCGAGCTCCTGGGTGACGAGGCGGTCCGCCGGGAGGCGGCGGCGGAGCAGGCGCTCGAGCTGGCGGACGTGGCTGGCCTTGAGGCCGTGGGTGTTGCCGAAGACGCGGATGTTGCTTCCTCGAAGGGGCTGACCGGGGAATCTACGCAACGGCGCCGCTCGGGGGCAAGGAACGGGGCGGAGGCTCCCCCGAGGGGTGTGCGCGCCGCGCGCCGGGTGTACGCTACTGGGCTTTCCCGCACGCCGGGGGGTCCTGCGGCGGCGTCCCGGTCAAACCGGCCGGGGGAGGAGCCGAAGACTCCGGGATGGGGAAGGGAATGGGCGCCTCGGATCCCGCACTCGCCGTGGTGATCCTCGCCGCCGGCCAGGGGACGCGGATGAACTCCGGCCTGGCCAAGGTCCTGCACGAGATCGCCGGCCGGCCCATGCTCGCGTATCCGATCCAGATTGCGGAGTCGCTCGGGGCCGAGCGGCTCGTCGTCGTGGTGGGCCGCGACGCCGACGCGGTGAAGCAGGCCTTCGCGGGCCGGGTCACGTTCGTGCTCCAGGAGCCGCAGCGCGGGACGGGCCACGCGGTCCTCGAGGCGCGTCCCGCCCTCGAAGGCTTCCGGGGCGACGTGCTGATCCTCTACGGCGATACGCCCCTCCTGCGCGTGGAGACGCTCCGCGCCATGCGCGCGCGCAAGGCGCGCACGCAAGCCGACCTCGTGATCCTGACGGCGCGCATCCCCCTGCCGGGCCGGATCGCCCGGGACGACCTCGGGCGGGTGGCGCGCATCGTCGAGGTGACCGACGCGACCGAAGCGGAGCTCGCCCTGGAAGAGAGCAACACGGGCACCTACCTGGTGGACTCCGAGCTCCTCTGGAAGGCGTTGGCGCAGCTCGACGACCGCAACGCCCAGGGGGAGCTCTATCTCACCGACATCGTGGAGCGTCTGCTCGCCGAAGGCCGCCGCGTGGAGGCGGAGGAGCTCGCGGAGCCCGTGGAGGGGCTCGGGGTGAACACGCGCGCCGAGCTCGCCCAGGCCGGCGCGGTCGTGCGCCGGCGCACTGCGGAGCGGCTCATGGCGGCGGGGGTCACGCTGATCGACCCGGCGGCCACGTACCTGGATGACGGCGTCGAGGTGGGGCGGGACACGGTCATCGAGCCGGGCTGCGTCGTCCGGGGGGCGACCCGGATCGGCGAGCGCGTGCACGTGAAGGCCCACTGCACCCTCGAATCGAGCCGGATCGGGGACGACTGCGTGATCGGTCCGAACGCCCACCTGCGCCCGGGAACGGTCCTGCACCGGGGCGTGCGCATCGGCAACTTCGTCGAAGTGAAGAACAGCGAGCTCGGCGAGGGCGTGAAGGCGGACCACCTCGCCTACATCGGCGACGCCGACGTCGGGCCCGGCGCGAGCTTCGGCTGCGGGGCGATCACGGTGAACTACGACTGGACGGCGAAGCACCGCACCACGGTGGGCGACGGCGCCACGATCGGCTGCAACGCGAACCTCGTGGCGCCGGTCGTGATCGGCGCCGGGGCCGCGGTGGCCGCGGGCACCACGGTGACGCACGACGTCCCCGGCGAGGCGCTCGCCGTGGCACGCGAGCGGCAGCGCAACGTCGAGGGCTGGCGCGCGCGCCGGCCGCGGGGCAAGGCCCGGGACGGTCACGGGTCGTAGCGGGGCAGGGGGCGGCGCTCGCCGCCCAAGAGCTGGACGAGGAGACAGAGGCATGTGCGGGATCGTCGGCTACATCGGTCGGGAAGAGCAGGCCATGGACGTGGTGATCGGCGGGCTGCGCCGCCTCGAGTACCGCGGCTACGACTCCGCCGGCATCGCGATCTTCGAGGACGGGCGCCTCTCGGTGCGCCGCGCGCTCGGGAAGCTCGGCAACCTCGAGGCGATGCTGCGCGAGCGACCGCTGCGCGGCCACGTGGGCCTCGGCCACACGCGCTGGGCCACCCACGGCAAGCCCTCCGAGCGCAACGCCCACCCCCACCGCGCCGGCTCCACGGTGGTGGTGCACAACGGCATCATCGAGAACTACCGCCAGCTCCGGCGCGAGCTCGAGGCGGCCGGCCGCAGCATGAGCTCCGACACGGACACCGAGCTCATCGCGCACCTCGTGGAGGAGCGCCTCGCGGCGGGCGCGGACCTGCTGCGCGCGGTGCGCGAGGCGGCGGCGCGCCTGGTCGGGTCCTACGCCCTGGGCGCGCTCTCCGAGCGCGAGCCCGAGGTGATCGTGGCGGCCAAGAGCGGCGGGAGCCCCATCGTGCTCGGGCTCGCGGAGAAGCAGGCCTTCCTGGCGAGCGACATCCCCGCGATCCTCCCCTACACGCGCTCCATGCTCTTCCTCCAGGACGGCGACTTCGCGCGGCTCTCCCAGGACCGCATCGACGTGGTGGACGCCGAGGGACGCGCGATTCCCCGCGAGCCCCAGACCATCTCGTGGGATCCCGTGGCCGCCGAGAAGGGCGGCTACGACCGCTTCATGCAGAAGGAGATCTTCGAGCAGCCGCGCGCCATCACCGACACGATCGGGACGCGCGTGCTCGAGGGCGAGGCGAGCGTGGACCTCGACGGGATCGACCTCTCGCCGGAGCGCGTCGCCGGGATCCGCCGCCTGTTCCTGGTCGGCTGCGGCACCGCCTACCACGCGTGCATGGTGGGCAAGTACATGATCGAGCAGATGGCGGGCATCCCGGTGGACGTGGATCTCGCGAGCGAGTTCCGCTACCGCCAGCCGATCCTCGACGAGGGCAGCCTGCTCGTGCCCGTCTCCCAGTCCGGCGAGACGGCGGACACGCTGGCGGCCATGCGCGAGGGGAAGGCGCACGGGGCGCGCGTGCTCGCGATCTGCAACGTGCGCGGCTCGACCATCGCGCGCGAGAGCGACGACGTGGTCCACACCCACGCGGGTCCCGAGATCGGCGTGGCCTCCACCAAGGCCTTCACGACCCAGCTCGTGGCGCTCTACCTGCTGGCGCTGAAGCTCGCTCTCGCGAAGGGGCGCCTCGCCGGCGACGAGGCGCGCCGGCGCCTGCACGACCTCCTCCGCCTGCCGCGGCTCGTGGAGCAGGTGCTCCAGCTCGATCCGAAGATCCGCGAGATCGCGCAGCGCTACTTCCACGCGCGGAACTTCCTCTTCCTCGGCCGGGGCATCATGTTCCCCATCGCCCTGGAAGGGGCGCTGAAGCTGAAGGAGATCTCCTACATCCACGCCGAGGGCTACGCGGCGGGCGAGATGAAGCACGGCCCGATCGCGCTGATCGACGCGGACATGCCCGTCGTGGTGATCGCGCCGCGCGACCGCGTCTACGACAAGGTCATCTCGAACCTCGAAGAGGTGCGCGCGCGCGACGGCCAGGTGATTGCGCTCGCGAGCGAGGGCGACGACGAGATCGGCGAGAAGGCGAGCGAGGTGATCGCGATCCCCGACCTCGGCGAGTACCTGACCACGATCCTCGCCACCGTCCCCCTCCAGCTCCTCGCCTACCACGTGGCGGTGCTGAAGGGCACCGACGTGGACCAGCCG
>DASRUS010000056.1:0-18627 GCA_035687825.1 Myxococcota bacterium
CGTGGCGGAGATCGGGATCGTGAAGCGGTTGCGCGTGCCAAACAGGTTGCGCAGGCGCTCCTGGACCTCGTCCACGAGGGCGAGGAATTCCGGATCCAGATGGCCGACGAGGGGGGCTGCCAGCGCCTCGCGGACGCGCGCCGGCAGGTTCGAGGGTCCGGGGCCGAGGAGCAGCCGGCGAGGCAACGCGAGCGCCATGCGTCGATTCTAGCGGGGACACTCCATCGCAACTTCGGGGACGTTCCACCTGGATCGAGACTGGAGGGACAGTCCTGGGTAGGAGTGTCCCCGAAGTTCGGATCCCGGTGGAACGTCCCCGCAGTTCAAGGTACTCTCGCGCGGGCTTCGTCCCGGGAGAGCGCCGCTTATGTTTCTGGCGCGCACGCGCGCGCTCTACGAGGCGGAGGAGCGCGAGCGGCTCGCGGCCTGCGCCGTCCGGAGCTGCGACTCGCGGGGCCGCGTCGTCCCGGAGCCCGAGCATCCCTACCGCACCGCCTTCCAGCGCGACCGCGATCGCATCGTGCACTCGCGCGCGTTCCGCCGCCTCGAGTACAAGACGCAGGTGTTCGTGCACCACGAGGGCGACCACTACCGCAACCGGCTCACGCACACGCTCGAGGGGAGCCAGATCGCGCGCACCCTCGCGCGCACGCTGCGGCTGAACGAGGACCTCGCGGAGGCGGTGGTGCTGGCCCACGACCTCGGCCATACCCCGTTCGGCCACGCGGGCGAGCACGCGCTCGCGGCGCTGATGCGCGACGCGGGCGGCTTCGACCACAACCGCCAGAGCCTGCGCGTGGTGGACCTCCTCGAGGAACGCTACCCCGACTTCCGGGGGCTCAACCTCACCGCCGAGACGCGCGAGGGGATCCTGAAACACGGCGTGCACTGGGAGCATCCGATCCCCCTGCCGCCGCTCGCGGAGCACCCGCCCCTGGAAGCGCAGGTGGCGGACCACGCGGACGAGGTCGCGTATCTCGTCCACGATCTCGACGACGGTCTGCGCTCGAAGCTCCTGACGCTCGGCCTCCTCGACGAGGTTCGGCTGTGGCGGGAGACGCGCCGGCGCGTGCACGAGCGGCTGCGCGGCGCGGAGGAGCGCGTGTGCCGCGCGCAGACGCTCGTGGCGCTCGTGGACCTTCTCGTCACGGACCTCGTGGAGGAGACCGCGCGCCGGATCGGGCGGTCGGGCGCCGAGGCTGTGGACGCGGTGCGCACCGCCCCGGAGCCCCTGGCGGGCTTCTCCGCACCGCTCGCGGCCGAGAAGTCCACCCTCAAGGAGTTCCTCTACGAGAACCTCTACCATCATCCGAGCGTGCGACGCATGGCGGAGAAGGCCGAGGGCGTGCTGACCGACCTCTTCCTCTTCTATCGCGAGAACCCGGACCGGCTGCCGCGCCGCCTCGCCCCGCGCCTGGCCGAGGAGGGCGAGGCGCGGGCCGTGGCCGACTACGTGGCGGGCATGACCGACCGCTTCGCGCTCGCCGAGCACGAGCGGAGGTTCGGCCCGTGACCGGGTTCGAGCCGCGCGCGACCAGACGCTCGGCGGACGCCGGCCGCAGCGTGGAGGTCGTGCTGCTGACGGCTCCCGACTCCGAGGTCGCGGCGCGCCTGGCGCGGGTGCTCGTCGGCGAGGGCCTCGCGGCCTGCGTGAACGTCGTGCCGGGCGTGCGCTCGATCTACCGCTGGCAGGGGGAGCTCCACGACGACGCGGAGGTGCTCCTCGTGGCCAAGACCTGCGCGGACCGCGCCGAGGCCCTGGGCGCGCGCGTGCGCGAGCTCCATCCCTACGAGCTGCCGGAGCTGGTGCGCCTGCCGGTCGCCGGCGGGAGCCAGGCCTACCTCGACTGGGTGCGCGGGGAGTGCGCGCCGTGAGCCTCGCCGACGCCCTCGAGCGCGCGGCGGCGGCGCTCCCCGACGCGGCGGACGCGATCCGCCCCGCGAACGGCGATCCCCGGCGGCTGCTGGCTTCCCTCGACGCCTCGGCCGCGGCGCGCGTGCTCGAGTGGCTCCTGGTGAACGAGGCGGAGGCGGGGGGCGAGCTCGCCCTCGCCTTCGCGGACGATCCCGAGGGCGCGGCTGCGCTCCAGGCGCTTCGCACCCCCGAGCTGCCCAAGGCGGCGCGCAAGGAGCTCGGTCGCGCGCTCCACCGGCTGCGTTCCCGCGGCGTGGAGGCGCCCGCGGTCGCGGCGCCCGAGGCTCGCGTCGCGACGCTCGCGCCCGTGCACGACGAGCTCCGCGGCGCCTTCGTCTCGGCCCTCGACCCGGGGGGCGCGCGGCTCGTGGTGCTGCTCGAGGCCAACCCGGGCGGCGGCGCGCGCCTGTTCGAGCTGGTCGTGGACGAGGCGCGCGGCGTGCTCGAGTGCCAGGTCTACACCAGCGGGCGTCGCGACGCGCGGCGCTTCGTGCGGGCCCTCGCGGACCGAAAGCACCTGGCCGTGGTGGAGGCGCCGGGCGACGCGGTGCGCGCGCTCCTCGCGCGGATCGCGGATCGCCGCGACCCCGAGCGCCCGCCGGCCCGGAGCTTCGAAGAATGGCGCTCGCACCTGACCGCGGCAGCGGCGGGCGCGTGCTCGCCGGGAGATCTCGCGAGCGAGGCGCTCGCCGGGGGCGAGAGCCCGGCGGCGCTCGAGGCCGTCGCGGAGCTCGTGCGCAAGGGCGAGCTCGGGCCGTGGCCGCCCTCGCGCACGCGATTGGAGCACCTCGCGGGGCGCATCCGCGAGGCGGTGGAGGGCCGCGTGATCGTGTCGGGCGCCACGCGCCGTGATCGCATCCGCGGGGCCGTGGACGCCTGCGTCGCGGAGGCCTTCGCGGGCGACGCGGCGGCCGAGACCGCCGCGCGGCTCCGCGAGTCGGCCTACGTCCTCTGGAAGACGGACCGCGAGGAGGCCGCCCGTGCGGCAGTGGCGGCGGCGCGCGCCTTCGAGGAGCGGGCGCCGGGGGAGAACCCGGTCGCGCGGGCGCTTCTCGAGACGAGCCTCGGGCCCTTCCTCCAGTCGCTCGAGGCGGAGGAGCCGACCTCGCTCATCGCCCGGCCGTGAGCCGGACCCCGTCCGGGGAGAGGAGTCCGCATGCTGCTCGCCCAAGGTCGCCTCTGGCGGGCCACGCTCGCGCGCGACGACGGCGTCGCCCTCGGCGTGCTCCGAGACCACCTGCCCGCCGAGCTCCAGGAGCTCCGCGATCTGCGCATCGAGGTGCCGCTCAAGCGCTGGAACCTCGTCGTGCGAAACGCCATGTCCGACCGCAAGCTCCTCGGCGGGATCCTCCTCGACTTCGCGAACGCGAAGGACGCGGTGGCGACCGCGGTGGCGAGCGACCGCTCCTTCGCCGAGCTCCAACGGGTGGTGCTGGAAGCCACGACCCAGCTTTTGGAGCAGGGGCGGCTCGTGCTGACCGTGCCGGGCGGCGAGGGCGCCTGACGCGCCGGGGGTGCGCCCGGGCGCCGAAACCGCGACCATGGCCGGCGGGGCAGGGGGAGCCGGACCTCGAGCGATGTCTCGCTCCGGCGGTTCAGGCTTCGAAACATGCAAAAGATTCTCGATTGGCTCAGGAGCCATGGGTCCCCCGGCGACGAGCCTGGAGGGGAGATGAGACGACGATTCGGCAGGCGCCGGTCCGGCGGAGCCGAGGCCGGGCGCGAGACCGTGGACCCGCGCGCGCTCGAGCGCGCAGCCGAGCTCGGGCTGATTCCGCTCCGCTCGCTGGAGCCCGTCGGCGCCGAGGACATCCCGGAGAGCCTCGCGGCGCTCGTCCTCGGCGAGGGTCCGGACGGGCGGAGGAGCCTCGCGGGCTTCGCCCCGCAGAACGCCTCGGGTGCGCTCCTGGCGGGCGCGGCGCTCGCGCTCCGGCTGCGCGAGCAGTCCGGCTTCGACGGCGAGGTCATCGCCGTCGCGCCGCGCTGGGACGAGGAGTCCCGGCGCCTCCTCGCGGTCCTCGAGAAGGGCTCGCCGCTCACGCTGCGCGCGGTGGAGGCGCCGGCTCTCGCCGACGCCGCCGGCTCGGTGGCGCCCGCCGGCGCCCCGGCGAACTGGATTCCCGTGCGCACGGTCTTGCGGGCGCCCGAGCGCGCCGAGGACCGCGCGCTCCTCCAGCGCACCGCCGACGCCCTCGGCGGCCTCGCCGCGAAGCACGGGGGCGCCCTGCGCGGCTTCGGCGAGAGCCTCGAGCTCTCGATCCTCGGCCGCCGCATGGCATCGCTCCGCGCGGACGGGTCGGGCGTCGTGCTCGAGCTCCTCGTCCTCGACCGCTCGTCCCTGCGCCTCGCGCCGGAGAATCTCTCGGACGCCCTCGACCGCCTCGAGGGTCTGCTGCGCAAGCACCTGAACGACCGCCGCGTGCGCGAGGGCGAGGACGGCTGGCGCAGCCGGGTGCTCGCGTTGTTGCCCGCGGCGGAGCTGCGCGACGGGGTGGCGTGGCCCCTCGGCGGGCGCGAGGTGGACGTCCTCGACGGCGCCGGGGTGGCGGCGGACGGCGCGCCCGTGGTGGCGGCGTTCCGCCGCCAGATGACGCTCGCGGCGCTCCGCGAGATCCTCGGCGCGAGCTTCGCGATGGAGCCCTTCCTGCCCGAGGTGCTGGCGGACGCGAAGCCGCCGGTGCGCCTCGGAGCGCCTCGACTCCTCCTCGTCGCCGAGGGCTGGGACGCCTCGGTGCGGAGCCTGCTCCCGTGCCTCGGGCTCGACGTCGTGTGCCTGGATGCGGGACCGCCTGGTGCGCGGTCGCTCGCCCTCCGACCCCTCGCGCTCGGCGCCCGGCCGGCGGCTCCCCCCGCCGCCACGCAGCCCGATCTCGCGGCGCGCTCCGCCCGCGAGACCGCCGCGCCCGAGATCGTGCGGCCCGAGCCCGAGCGGCCCCGTCGCGCGCCCTCCGAGCGCGGGCGAGCCGAGCGTCCCGAACGCGAGCCCTTGGGAAGGAGCGACCGCGAGCGACGCCCGCAGCGCCCCGAGCGCGCGGAACGCGAGCCCCTCGAGCCGGCCGCGCGAGCCCCGGCCGAGGCGCCGGCTCCGGCTCCGGGCTTCGAGGAGGTGTCGCTGTTCGACCTCGAGGAGGAGCCCGCCCGGGGCGAGGAGGGCGCCCGCCGACGGGGTCGTCGTCGGCGCGGCCGCGGCCGCGGCCGCGCACGGCGCGAGGGCGAGGGCGCGCTCGCCGAGGCGCCTGCGCGCGACGAAGGTCGCGAGGGCGGCGAGCCAGCGGGGCGCGCGCGGCGCGGGGCGCGACCCGAGCGCGGGCGCGAAACGCGTGAGGTGCGCGAGGCGCGCGTCCCCCGAGCCCGCGAGGCCGACGACGAAGGCGTCGAGGACGAGGAGGACCTCCTCGCGCTCGCGCCGGAGGAGCCGCTCTTCGAGGCGGAGCCCGCGCCCCGGGCCTACGACGACGAAGAGGACGACGAGGAGGATCCCGCGCTCGCGCGCATGCACCGCGAGCGCGAAGAGCGCCGGCGCGCCCGCCTCGCCAAGGCGGCGCCGGAGCCTGCGCCGGAGCCGGAGGCGCCGCGCGCACCGCGCCGGCGCGTGGCGGTCCTCGCCCACGCGGATCGCGATTCGCTCGCGGCCGCGGTGCTCCTCGCGCGCGACACGCGGCTCCTCGACGGCATCTGGGTGTATCCGCAGGCGGAGCTCATGACGTTCTTCCGGAGCGTGGCCACGGATCTGCGCGAGGACGCCGGGATCTTCGTGATCGGCTTCGCCGCGTCACCGGCGCGCGACGTGCTCCAGGCCGCCGCGCTCTATCGCGATCGCCTCACGTGGTTCGATCATCACGACTGGCCGCCCGAAGACCTCGAGGGCCTGAGGCGCGCCATCGGCGCGGACGCGGTCCACGTGGCGCCCGGAGCGCGGAGCTCGCTGGCCGCGGTGCTCCCGGCGTGCACGCGGCGCAGCCGCTTCTCGGACAAGCTCCTCGACCTCGTGACCGGCCGCTTCACGCAGCACGACTGGGAGCGCTGGGGGGGCCTCTGGTGGTCGCGCCTCGGCGAGGTCGCGCACCGCACCGGCGAGCGGCGGAGCGACCTCGACGCCCTTCTCGCGGGCCGCCCCTCGGACCTCGCGCGCGAGGCCGCGCGCGCCGCGCCGCCGCCGCCGCCCGCCGAGGCGGCCTTCGCCGCGCAGCGCGACTTCCGGGTGGTCCACTTCGGGGGCTGGACGCTCGTCGTGGTGCCGGTGCCCGGGAGCCTCGACCTGCACCTCGCCGCGCGCATCGTCCGCGAGCGCTACGGTGCGCAGATCTCCCTCGCGCATCCCGAGGAGCCGGGCTCCGAGCTCCTGGTGCTCGGCGCCGACGAAGGTCCCGGCCGCCGCGCCATCGACCTCGGCGCCATGGTGGATCACCTCGCGGGCAAGTTCGCCTACGTGGAGGCGCTGCCCGACGCGGACCACGTCGCGCGCCTGCGCGTGCGCGACCTGGCCCGGCAGCCGGAACGCTTCGACGAGGTGCTGGGCGAGATCGCCATGGGGCGCTCGCTGCTGGAGGGTTAGAGGCGAGCCACGTTGGAAGAAGAACGGCAAGCGCGAAGCGCGCGCAGCGAGCCGCAGGCGAGCGGAGTGCGGGTGGGCCGGGCGAGGCACGCCGCAGGCGTGCCGTCCACGGGTGTAGCCGGCCCGGGACCCGCCAATTTGGTCGAGATCTTCTCCTCGATCCAGGGAGAAGGTCCGCACGTGGGTGCGCGCACCCTCTTCGTCCGCTTCGGCGAGTGCGACCTGCGCTGCCGCTGGTGCGACTCCCCGCACACGTGGCGGCCCGCCGTCCACTGCGAGATCGAGCTCGAGGCCGGGAGCGGACGGCGCGCGCGGGTCGCGAACCCCGTCCCGCTCGACGCGGTCGTCGCGGCGGCGGAGCGCCTGGAGGTCGGGCGCCATCGCTTCGTGAGCCTGACCGGCGGCGAGCCCCTGCTCCAGCCCGACGCCGTGGCAGCCGTGGCCCGGGAGCTGCGCGCGCGCGGGCCTCGCGTCCTCCTGGAGACGCACGGCCTGGCCGAGGCCGCGCTGGCCCGGGTGGTGGACGCGATCGACGTCGTCTCCATGGACTGGAAGCTCGCGAGCGACGTGCGCCGCGCGTCGGATCCCGCGCGCGGGCCGGTGCCCGAGTTCCACGACGCCCACGAGCGCTTCCTGCGCGCGGCCCTCGCCGCGCCGGAGATCGTCGTGAAGATCGTGGTGACGCCGGCGAGCGGCGACGCCGAGATCGACGAGGCGTGCGCGCGCGTGGCGCGCACGGCGCCCCGCGCGACCCTCGTGCTCCAGCCCGTGACCCCCTGCGGCGCGGTGCGCGAGCGGCCCTCGGCGCAGCGTCTCCTCGACCTCGCGGTGCGCGCGAGCCGCGTCTGCGCGGACGTGCGCGTGATCCCGCAGACGCATCCGATCTACGGGGTGCCCTGAGCGCCTTCGCGCCCGCGCACGACGAGCTCCGCGGCCGCGGCGAGGTCCGGGGCGCGAGGCGTGGCGGCGGGGAGCGCGGCGCTCTCCTGCGGCCCGTGACCCGTCAGCACGAGGACCGCTCCCGCGCAGCCGGCGCGCGCGGCGAGCTCGACGTCGCTCCGGTGGTCGCCGATCACCCAGCTCCGCGCGAGGTCCGCGCCGAGCTCCCGGCGCGCGCGCTCGAGCATCCCGGGCGCCGGCTTGCGACAGGCGCAGCCGGCTTCGGGCAGGTGCGGGCAGAAGAAGCTGGCTTCGAGGACGACGCCCTGGCGCGCGAGGTCGGCCGCCAGGTGGCGCTGGAAGGCGTGGAAGTCGTCCTCGCCGTAGTAGCCCCGACCGATCCCGCTCTGGTTCGTGACGACGGCGAGGGCGAAGCCCGCCCGGGCGAGCCGCCGCAGGGCCTCGGGAACGCCGGGCAGGAGCGCGTAGTCCTCGACCCGGTGCGTGTAGCCGCGGTCCGCCACGAGGGTTCCGTCGCGGTCCAGGAAGACGAAGGGCCTCACGCGGGGCGCCCCTCGCGGACGCCCACCCGGCCCGCCGCGTCGAGGCCCGCGGCGATGGCGCCGCAGACGTCGTCGCGCACGGCCTTCGCCGCGACCTTGATCGCGTTCTCCAGGGCGCGCGCGTGCGAGCGGCCGTGGGCCTTCAGCACGATGCGCTCGAGGCCGAGGATCGGCGCGCCGCCGTAGGACGCGTAGTCGAAGAAGTCCGAGAGCTTCGCCAGGCCGCCGCGCAGGAGCCAGCGGCCGAGCCGCCAGTCGGCGCGCTCGTGGAAGAGCGCCTCGCCCCGGGCGAGCACGACCTCGCCCAGGCTCTCGAGCAGCTTCAGCACCACGTTGCCGAGCACGCCCGGGCAGACCACGACGTCCACCACGCCGAGGGGCACGTCCTTGCCCTCGACGTTGCCGACGAAGCGCAGGCCCGGACTCGCGGCCAGGAGCGCGTGCGCCTCGCGCAGCAGGGCGTCGCCCTTCGCGGGCTCCTCGCCGATGTTCAGGAGGCCGACGCTCGGCTGCTCGACCTTGGAGATGCGCGCCGCGTAGGCGGATCCCATGGTCGCGAACCCGACCAGGTCGGCGGGCTCGCACGCGACGTTGGCCCCCACGTCGAGGAGCAGGGCGAAGGGATCGGGATTGTGCGGGCGGGGGCGCGCGGGGTAGACCGCGGCCAGCGCCGCGCGTCGCACGCCCGGCAGGCGCGGGATCGCGCGCGCGGCGTGCAGGAGCAGCGCGCCCGTGTTCCCCGCCGAGACCACCGCCTCGGCGCGGCCCTCGGCCACGTCGGCCACCGCGCGGGCGAGGGACGAACGCGTGCGCCCGAGGGCGGCGCGTGGATCCTCGTGCATCGGCACGGCGTCCGCGCAGTCGATCACCTCGACGCGCGAGGCGTCGGCGTCGAAGCGCGCGAGCAGGGGCTCGAGGCGCGCCTGCGGTCCCGCGACCCGCAGCCGGATCGACGTCGTGCGCGAGATCGCCGCGGCGGCCTCGCACACGGAGTCGGGCGCGCGGTCGCCGCCCATGCCGTCGAGGGCGACGACGCGCGGCGCCCCGGGCTCCCCCGCCTGCATGGCGGGAAACCTATCACGGGATCAGCGGGGGGCCGGCGCGGCGCCGAGCAACGCGGCCCGGGGATCCGGCTCCCGGGCGGCGCGCCCGGCCTCGGCGAGGAAGCCCGCGAGGTCTCCGCCCAGCACGCCGAGGCGCTCGGCGTAGGCGGGAAGGTCGGCCTGGTAGGTGCCGACCAGCGCGAGGCAGGCGTCGCCGAGCTCGGCATCCCGGGCGAGGCGTGCGGGGTCGCCGAGGCGCAGGGGCAGCGCCGCGAGCGCGGCGCGCGCGGCCTCCGTGAGCGCGGCGCGCGCGTGGTCGCGGGCCGGCACGGCCGGCCCGGCGTAGAGCTCCGCGATCGCGGCGCGCAGGCGGCCGAGCACGTCCAGCACGGCGCGGCTCTCCCCCACGCGTTCCTCCTCGCGCGCCGCGTCCGGGCCCTCGCGCTCCGCGAAGAAGCGCAGCGCGGCCTCCTGGCCCACGAAGGTCGCGACGCCCTCGTTGAAGCGGGCGGCGCTCTCGGCGAACACGGTCGCGTGCACGAGCTCGTGGAGGAGGGTCTCGACGAGCTTCCCGGGCGGCAGGCGCAGGAGCGGCGTCGTCACCGGGTCGTCGAACCAGCCGAGGGTCGAGTAGGCGGGCACGGGCACCACGCAGACGTCGAGGCCCCGGGCCCGCAGCCTCGCGGCCTCGGCGTCGGCGCGCGCCGCGTCGAAGAAGCCCTTGTACGGCACCTTCCCCACGATGGGGAAGCGGAAGCCCGCGGCCTCGATCTCCCCCGGCCGCGTCGCCACGACGGTGGTCACCACGCGGTCCCCGGGCCACTCGGCGTAGCTCGTGTACTGTCCCCCGAGCCGCAGCCCCAGGCTCGGCGCGAAGGCGCGCACCTCGCGCACGAGGGCGAGCCGCTCGCGGAGCCCGGGCTCGAGCGTCGCGTCGGTCAGGGCGGCGTCCAGGGGGCGGCGGGCGAGGAGCAGGCGGGCCTGGCCCGCGGCCAGGTGGGCGTAGTAGCAGCCCGGCGCGCCGAGGAGCGCGAGCAGGAGGGCGCCCGTGGCCGACGCTTTCGTGTGTCTGCGGGTGCGCGCGCGCCACCGGCGGGACGCCGAGCGCGTGGTGGCGGAGGCCTGGGCCGCGGGCGCGAGCGGCGTCGAGGAGCGTGACAGCGGAGCGGGGACCACCGAACTCCTCCTCTACGCGCCGGCGCCCCGCGCCGACGCCGTGGCGCGCGCGGTGGGGGAGGCGCTCGGCGCGCGCGTCACCCTGGAGGACCCGTCGGCGGTCCCCGAGATCGACTGGAGCGCGCGCTGGCGCGACGGCCTCGAGGCCGTCGCGATCTCGCCGCGCCTCGCGATCCGCCCGTCGTTCGTGGACTTCGCGCCGGGACCGGGCCAGCGCGTCGTCGTGGTGGACCCGGGCCAGGCCTTCGGCACCGGCGGCCACGCCTCGACCCGCCTCGCCCTCGCGCTCCTGGACGAGCTCGCGACCTCGCGGCCGGTGGGGTGGAGCGCCCTCGACGTGGGGACCGGGAGCGGCGTGCTCGCGCTGGCCGCGCTGCGCCTCGGCGCGGGTCGCGCCGTGGGCTGCGACCTCGACCGCGCGGCGCTGGCCGAGGCGCGGACGAACGCCGCCGTGAACGGGCTCGCCCGCGAGCTCTCCCTCTTCGCGGGCACGCTCGACGCCCTCTCCTCGACGCAATTCGACGCGGTGCTGGCGAACCTGCTCCGCCGCGAGCTCGCGCCGCTGCTGCCGGCGATCGCGAACCTCGTGGCGCCCGGCGGCGCCGCCATCCTCTCGGGCCTCCTCGTCGAGGAGCGCGCCGAGGTCGAGTCCTGGCTCGCGCGCGCCGGCCTGCGCGTCGTGCGCGTCCGCGAGGCGGACGATCCCGCGGGCGACCGTTGGCTCGGGCTCACGGCGGCCCCGTGATCCGCGCGCGCCAATCGTCGAGCAGGCGCGCCAGCGTGTCGTCCAGGGGGCGGCGCGGAGCCCAGCCCGTCGCGCGCGCGAGGCGCGTCGCGTCGCCCACGAGGGAATCGGCGGGGCGCAGGCGCGCGGGATCCACCTCCAGCTCCGGCTGCACGCGCGCGTGGCGCAGGAGCGCCTCGAGGACGGCGCGCAGCGCGACGCCCGTGCCGCTCGCCACGTTGTAGACCCCGGGGGCCGTGCGCGGGTCGAGCAGGCGCGCGTAGGCTTCGACCACGTCGTCCACGTCGAGGTAGTCGCGCACCGCGTCCAGGTTGCCGACGCGCACGCGCGGGGGCCGCCGCCCCGCCTCCGCCTCGGCGAGCTGGCGCGCGAAGCTCGAGGCCGCGAAGCGATCGGACTGGCCCGGTCCCGTGTGCGGGAAGGGCCGCACGCGCACCACGTCGAGACCGGCCGCGGCGAAGCGCGCGCCCAGCAGGTCCGCGGCCGCCTTCGAGCGCGCGTAGGGCGACCCGGGCCGCAGCGGCGCCGACTCGTCGAAGCCCGGCGCACCCGGCGCGCCCGGGCCGTACACCTCCCCCGACCCCACCAGGAGCACGCGGGCGCGGGGCGCCCGGGCCCGCGCCGCCTCGAGGACCGCGCGCGCGCCGAGGTAGTTCACGCGGTAGACCTCGGCCTGCGCCGCGAACGACTCCGCCACGGAGCTCCGCGCCGCGAGGTGCACGATCGCCTCGGGTCGCGCGCCCGCCACGCGCTCCGCGACGGCGTCCGCGTCCGCCACGTCGAGCTCGTGGTCGAAGCCTTCCACCGAGCAGCCGAGCGTTTCCAGGTGGGGGACGAGCCGGCGGCCGACGAAGCCCGCCGCTCCCGTCACGAGCACGCGCATGGGTCGCAGGCTGCCAGAGCCGGAGGCGCTGTGCTAGGGATCCGCGCATGATCCTCGGCGTGGCGGGCCCGTACGCGGCGGGGAAGGGCGAGGTCGTCGCGTACCTTCGGGAGCGAAGTTTTGCGGCGCTCTCGCTCTCCGACGTGATCCGCCAGGAGCTCGCCGCGCGCGGGCTCGAAGAGACGCGCGAGCGCATGATCGAGACCGGGCGTGAGCTGCGCGCGCGCTTCGGCGAGGCGGTGCTGGCGCAGCGCCTGCTCCCGGGCGTGCAGGCCGATCGCAACACGGTCGTGGACTCGATCCGCCACCCGGCGGAGGTGGCGGCGCTGCGCGCCGCGGCGACGCGCTTCCGCCTCGTCTGGGTGGACGCCGACCCCACCGCGCGGCTCGCGCGGCTGCGCGCGCGCGGCCGCGGTGGCGATCCCGACTCCCGCGCGGAGTTCGAGCGCCTCGAGGGGCAGGAGCTCGGCGGCGCCGACGCGGCCGGGCAGCAGCTCCTCGCCGTGCGGGCTCTCGCCGACGACGTGGTCCGCAACGACGGCTCCCTGGACGAGCTGCACGCCGCGATCCAGGAGGTGCTGAAAAAAAGTCTCCACTTCGAGCGGCCCGGCTGGGACGAGTACTTCATGAGCATCGCCCGGGTGGTGGCGTCGCGGAGCAACTGCGTGAAGCGCAAGGTGGCCGCGGTGATCACGCTGGACCGGCGCATCATCTCGACGGGCTACAACGGGACCCCCCGCGGCGTGCGCAACTGCAACGAGGGCGGCTGCCCGCGCTGCAACGCGTTCGCGCCCGCAGGGTCGGGCCTCGGCGACTGCGTGTGCTCGCACGGGGAGGAGAACGCGCTGGTGCAGGCCGCGTACCACGGCGTCGCGGTGCGCGGCGCCACGCTCTACACGACGTTCTGTCCGTGTCTGCTCTGCACCAAGATGATCATCAACGCCGGCATCGCCGAGGTGGTCTACAGCGCGGCGTACCCGCTCGGCGACCTGTCGCTCGCGCTCCTGCGCGAGGCCGGCGTGAAGGTGCGCCAGGTGGAGGTCTAGGGATGCGGGCCCGTCTCGGGCTGGTCGGCGCGATCGCGTCGCTCGCGCTCGCGGCGGCCGCGCAGGGCGGGGACGAGCAGGCGCTGCTCCTCGCCACGACGACGAGCGTCCAGGACTCGGGTCTCCTCGAGGCGCTGCTGCCGGAGTTCGAGAAGGTCAGCGGGATCCGCACGCGGGTGGTGGCGGTGGGGAGCGGCGCCGCGCTCGAGATGGGCGCGCGCGGCGACGCCGACCTGGTGCTGAGCCACGCGCCCGAGACCGAGCAGCGCCTGCTCGCCGAGGGCGCCTTCGTCTCGCGCCGGCCCTTCCTGGAGAACTTCTTCGTGATCGCGGGGCCGCCCGAGGATCCCGCGCGCGTCCGCGACGCCGCGAGCGCGCCCGAGGCGCTGCGGCGGATCGCGGAGGCGCGCGCGCCCTGGGTGAGCCGCGGCGACGACTCCGGCACGCACCAGCGCGAGCGCGCGCTGCTCGAGGCCGCAGGGCTGGGCCGGGACGCGCGCTGGGAGGGGTTCTCCAGCACGGGCGCCGGGATGGGAATCACCCTTCAAGTGGCGGGTGAGAAGCGTGCCTACACGCTCAGCGACCTCGGAACGTTCCTCGCGTTCCGCACCCGGATCGGCCTCGAGGCGCTCTCGAAGGAAGAGGCGAGCCTGCGCAACGAGTACTCGATCCTGCGCCCGAACCCGGAGCGCCTCCCCGCCGGCCGGGCGCCGGCCACGGCCGCGGCGGAGCGCTTCGAGGCGTTCCTCCTCGACCCGGCGACTCGGGCCCGCATCGCCGCCTTCGGCGCCGATCGCTTCGGGCGGGCGCTCTTCACGCCGCTCGCGCCGACCGCCGCCGGCGCGCCCGGTCCGGGGTCGTGAGCGGAGTCGATCTCGGGCTCGTCCTCGAGGTGTCGCTCCGCACCCTCGCGGTCTGCGGGGCTGCGCTCGTCCTCGCGACGCTGCTCGGGCTCCCCTGCGCGATCGGGCTCTCCCTGCGCGCGTTCCCGGGCCGCGGCCTCGCGGTGGCGGTGGTGAACGCGGGGATGGGGCTCCCGCCCGTCGTGGTGGGGCTGGCGGTGGCGCTGCTCCTCTGGCGCAGCGGGCCCCTCGGCGGGCTCGGGCTCATGTACACGCCGGAGGCGATGGTGCTGGCGCAGACGCTGATTGCGCTGCCCCTCGTGGTGGGGATCAGCCTGGCGGCGCTCGCGAGCCTCGGGCCGGACTGGCGCCTCCAGGTGCGCGCCCTCCGCGTCCCTCGCCTGGGCGCCCTGTGGCTGCTCCTGCGGGAGATCCGCCTCGGCCTCCTCGCCGCGCTCATCGCGGCCCTCGGCGGCATCCTCTCGGAGGTCGGCGCCGTGATGATGGTGGGGGGGAACCTGGCGGGGGAGACGCGCGTGCTCACCACGTCGATCCTCATGTACACACAGATGGGTCGGTTCGGAGAGGCGCTGGCGCTCGGCGCGGTGCTGCTGGGCCTGACCCTCGCGCTGGCGGGCGCGCTCACGGCGGTGCAGTGGGCGGGGCGGCGCTGAGCGCCGGGCCGGTGCTGCGCGCGGAGGGGATCCGCGCGCGGCCGGGCGGTCGGGGCGGCGACTTCGTGCTGCGCGTGCCAGAGCTTGCCCTCGCGCGCGGCGAGATGCTCGCGGTGCTCGGCCCGAACGGCGCCGGCAAGAGCACGCTCCTGCGCGCGCTCGCGGGCCTGGAGCCCCTGGAGGCGGGCCGCGTCGTGCGCCCGGGGGGCGCGGCGGCGCCCTCCGTGGCCATGGTCTTCCAGCGACCCCTCGTGCTCGCCGGGAGCGTCGTCCACAACGCGCGGGTGGCGCTCTGGGGGCGCGGGCTCCCGCGCGCCGAGGCCCGGGTCCGGGTCGCGCGGGAGCTCGAGCGCTTCGGGATCGCGCGCCTCGCGAGGCGCGCCGCGGCGACCCTCTCCGGCGGCGAGCTCCGCCGGCTCGCCCTGGCCCGCGCGTTCGCCGTGCGCCCCGACGTGCTGCTGCTCGACGAGCCCTTCGACGACCTCGACGCCGAGGGGCAGGAGCAGCTCGCCGCGGACCTCGAGCGCGCCATCCGCGAGACCGGGATCGCCTTGGCGCTCGTGAGCCACGATCTGTCGCGCGCCGTGGCGCTCGCGGACCGCCTGGCGGTGCTGCTCGCGGGGGAGCTGGTCCAGTGCGGGCCGCGCGACGCGGTCCTGCGCCGCCCGGCGACGGCCGCCATCGCGCGCCTCGTGGGGATGAAGAACCTGGTTCCCGGCGTGGTGGAGGCACGCCTCGACGAAGGACGGGTGCGCGTGCGCGTGGGGGACGAGCTCGGCGTGGTGGCGCTCGCCGCGCGCGCTCCCGGCGAGCGCGTGCTCGTGGGGATCCGCCCCGAGCACGTGAAGCTCGACGTGGGGCGCGGCGAGGGCGAGCCCCTCGGCAAGGGCGTGGTCGAGCGCGTGCGATCGGACGGGACGCTCGTCACCGTGACCATCGCGTGGGCGGGCCACGGCCTGCGCGCCCACCTCCTCGCCGAGCGCGGCCTCGGCCACAGCCTCGAGGCGGGATCCCCCGTGTCGCTCTGCGTGCGCCCGGAGGACGTGCACCTCCTGGACGCGTGACCCTGGCTTCCAGCGCCGCCGGCCGTGAGCCTCAAGCTGCGCGGGCGGACTCTCGAAACACCAGAGCGTGCGGCCCAGCCCCGAGAGCCTCCTCGACTACCGGGAGTACCCGGTCCTCTACGTGGACGACGAGCCCGAGAACCTGCGCATGTTCGTGCGCGGCCTCCGGCGCGAGTTCACGGTGCGGACCGCCACGGGCGCCGCGGACGGCCTCGCCCTGGTCCGCGAGGAGCCGGTGGCGGTCGTGCTCTCGGACCACCGCATGGCGGGCATGAGCGGCGTCGAGTTCCTGGCGCGCGTGCGCGAGCTCGATCCCAAGGCGATCCGCATCCTGGTCACCGCCTACGGCGACGCCGAGACGCTCGGCTTCGCCATCAACGACGGCTCGATCTACCGCTACGTGCCGAAGCCGTGGTCGCCGGACGAGCTCCTGCTCACGGTGCGCCGGGCCATCGAGGTCTACGCCCTCGACCGCGAGCGCGACGAGCTCGTGGGCGAGCTCAGCACGCTGCACTGGGTCTCGAAGACGCTCGCCCGCGAGCTCGACCTCGGCGCGCTCACGCGCGTGCTGCTCGGGACGATCGTGGACGAGCTCGGCTTCGACGGGGCGACGCTGCTCCTCTTCGACGAGGCCGGCCAGACGCTCGCGGTGCGGGGCGCGCGGCCCGCCGGTGCGACGGCCGAACGCCTGGCGGGCCTCGCCTTCGCCGGCGCCCCGGCGCAGCCCTTCTTCCGCCGGCTCGCGGCCGGCGAGGTGCAGCGGGTGCGGGCGGGGCGCCCCGCGGGCCCGGCCGCCGACCTCGTCTCGGGCGCGCTCCTCGATGCGACCGGTGCGGGGGAGCTCCTGGTCCTGCCCCTGGTCGGGAGCTCGCGGGCCCTCGGCGCCCTCGTCGTGGACGACCGCGGCAAGGGGCGCTGCTTCAGAGCCAGCGACGCCACGCTCCTGGAGGGCATCTCGAGCCAGGCGGCGATCGCGATCGGGAACGCGCGCCTGGTGGAGGACCTGCGGCGCTCGCGCCAAGAGGTCGTGCGCGCCGAGCGCCTCGGCACCCTCGGCACCCTGGCCGCGGGCCTCGCCCACGAGATCAACAATCCCCTCGTCTCGATCCACACGTTCCTCTCGCTGGCCCCGGGCAAGCGCTTCGACGAGGACCCCGAGTTCTGGGGCGACTACCACGAGCTGGCGCGCCGCGAGGTGGAGCGCATCCGCGGTCTGGTGGCGACCATGTCGCGCCTCGGCCGGGGCGGCGACCCGGCGCAGCGCGGCTCCTGCGACCTCGCGGAGCTCGCCGGCGAGGTGGTGACCCTCCTCGCGCGGGAGGCGCGGCGCCGGGGTGTGGCGCTCGAAGCGCAGCCGAGCGCCGGAACGCCGCTCGTCTGGGGCGTGCGCGAGCAGCTCCAGCAGGTGGCGCTGAACCTCGCGCTGAACGCGCTCCAGGCGACCTCGGCCGAGGGCCGCGTGAGCCTCCGCACCCTCGCGGATCCGCGGGGCGGGGGCGCCTGCCTCGAGGTCGCCGACTCGGGCGCCGGGATCCCGCCCGAGGAGCTCGAGAAGATCTTCGACCCGTTCTACACGACCAAGGATCCCGACCAGGGGACGGGCCTCGGCCTCACCATCTGCCACGGCATCGTCGCCGAACACGGCGGATCCATCGAGGTGGAGAGCCGCGCGGGCTCGGGAACCACGTTCCGGGTGCGGCTGCCGGCGCGGGACGCAGCTCCCGGCGCCGCGGCGCCGCCGGACGGGACGCGCGGCGCTTGACCCCACCGGGCGCGGCTGGTAGAGGAGTCCGAGCCGTCACGCGGGGGGTGCGCCCCCCAGACGTCTCGAGCCGTGGGATCTCGGGCCGTCCAACGCTCGGAGCTGCGCCTGTGCTGCAACGGATCGGATTCCTGCTCGCCGCCGGTCTTCTCACCGTTCTCACCGCGAGTCCGCAGCCGGCCCACGCGGCGCCCGCGCGGGTCGCGGTCCTCCCGGTCGTGGTCCACAGCCTCGGCGACGAGTCGTACCTGCGCGAAGGGCTCGCGGACATGCTGGCGTCGCGGCTCGGCCAGTCGCCCGCTCTCGCCGTCCTGCGCGTGGAGGATCTCGCCCAGGCCACCACGGATCTCGAGCGCGCGCGCGCCGCGGCGCGCGGCGCAGGCGCGGAGTACGTGCTGTTCGGGTCGTTCACGCACTTCGGCGAGGCTGCGAGCCTCGACCTCTCGTGCGCGCGCGTGTCGGACGACGACGCGGTGCTCGGCCAGATCTTCATCCAGACGGGAACGATCGGCGAGATCATTCCGAAGCTCGACGATCTGGCGCGGCGGGTGACCGCGCACATCGCGGCCGGGGGAGGGCCGCCCCCGGTCTCGGCGGGTCCGCCCGGGGCGGAGGGCATGACGAGCCTGCAGGTCCTCGACGCGCTCTCCGAGCTCGACGCCCTGAGCCAGCGCGTGGACGGGCTCGAGCACCGCGTCTACGGCAACGGCGCGGCGCAGCCCGCGCCGGGACCTTCCGCGCCCACCGACGCGGCGGGGACTTCGCCCCAGCCCCTGCGCTAGGTTTGCCCCCGCGCGATCTCGGTCCGAGGCGGGCGAGGCGCCCCGCCGGGCACCAGGGCGGTGTAGCTCAGTCGGTTAGAGCAGCGGTTTCATAAGCCGCGTGTCGCTGGTTCGAGTCCAGCCACCGCCACCGCCCGTAACCAATCGAATCATCTAATGTTTTCTTCTAACGCTCGCCGCCACGGCGATGCGGTTTGGCTCGCTCGTACGGCCAAAGTACGGCCACGGGGGATCTGGGAGCTGGGACCGTTGGAGAAGCGCCCCCGCTTTCCGCTCATCCGGCCACTCATGATTCAGGGTGCCCATCAGCTCGACCCACGTTCGGCCGATGGTTGCCAGGTGGCAACACCGTGTATTCTCCGTGGTGGGAGGAACCCTGTGACGTCCGTCACCGGCGGCGTGCCGGTCGATCGTCTGATTCTACGATGCTGGGTTCGCCCGGATCGGGGGGTGCCGGGCCGGTGGGTGGCGAGCTGCATCGACCTTGACCTCTGGGCCGTCGGCAAAGATCCCCGGGATGCCCAGGCGAGCCTCCACGACGCGATCGAGGGCTACCTCGAAACGGTACTTGAGACGGGTGAGTCGTCCTCAATCGCCGAGCTCCTGGAGCGGCGGGCGCCGCTCCGCTACCGGCTGGCGTGGCATGCACTCCGATGGAGAGGTCACGTTCTGAGTCCGGGCGATGATGCCGGCCGGCC
>DASRUS010000057.1:0-23574 GCA_035687825.1 Myxococcota bacterium
ATGCGGACACGAACGGGGACGGGAAGGCCGACGTGCTCCAGACCCAGAAGGGCGAGGCGATCGTGCGCCAGTGCGAGGACGGGGACTACGACGGCCGGATCGACCGCTGCTTCGAAGGCACCGCCCCGGTGGCGGTGACCGGGGAGACGGACGTGAGCGCGCCGCTCGGCCGCCTCGAATGCGGCGGCTTCGATCGCTTCTGGAACGAGAAGTTCTAGCGCCTACGCGCGGGATCGGCGCGGTCCGCGCGCCCCGGCCTCGCGTCCCGCCAGGAGCGCGCGGAAGGCGCGCGCGCGGTGCGAGAGCGCGTTCTTGCGCTCGGGGTCGAGCTCGGCCATGGAGCGGGTCTCGCCCTCGGGCAGGAAGACCGGGTCGTAGCCGAAGCCGCGCACCCCGCGCGGCGCGTCGAGCAGGAGGCCCCGGCACTCGCCCCGAGCGGAACGCTCGACCCCGTCCGGCGTGGACCACGCCGCCACGCACACGAAGCGGGCCCCGCGCTTCTCCGCCGGCACGCCCGCCAGCTCGCGCAGGAGGAGCGCCACGCGGCCCGCGTCGTCGAGGCCCGGTCCGCCGAAGCGCGCCGAGTGCGGGCCGGGGGCGCCGCCGAGGGCATCCACCTCGAGCCCCGAGTCGTCGGCGAGGGCGGGCAGCCCCGTGGCCCGCGCCGCAGCCCGCGCCTTGGCGAGCGCGTTCCCCTCGTAGTCCTCGCCTTCGGGAGGCAGGACCACTCGCGGGTAGTCGGCGAGGGAGCGCAGGACCCGGCCCCGCGCCCCGAGGATCGCCTGGATCTCGCGAAACTTGCCGGCGCTGGTGGTCGCGACCACCCAGGTTTCGGGCGGGGGAGCGTCGCGCTTCACCCCGGCGCCGCCCGGGCCAGGACCTCGCGCTGCAGGCTCGTGAGCTCCCGGATCCCGGCCAGCGCGAGCTCCGTCAGCGACTTCAGATCCTCCGGCGAGAAGGTCCCGTCCTCGCCCGTGCCCTGGATCTCGACGAAGCGCCCGCTCCCCGTGGCGACCACGTTCATGTCCACCTCGGCGCGAGCATCCTCTTCGTACGGGAGGTCGACCACGAGCTCGCCGCCCACGATCCCCACCGAGACGGCGGCCACCGAGTCGCGCAGCGGCAGCCGCTCGAGCTGGCCGCGGGCGACCAGCCGCCGCACGGCGAGCTCGAGCGCCGCGTAGGCCCCCGTGATGGACGCCGTGCGCGTGCCGCCATCCGCCTCGAGCACGTCGCAGTCCACCCAGAGCGAGCGCTCGCCGAGTGCGGGGAGGTCGGCCACCGCGCGCAGGCTCCGGCCGATGAGCCGCTGGATCTCCTGGGTGCGGCCGGAGGGTCGGCCCCGGGACGCCTCGCGGTCGGTGCGCCGCTCCGTCGAGCCCGGCAGCAGCGAGTACTCCGCGGTGATCCAGCCGCGGCCGCTCCCCTGCAGGAAGCGCGGCACGCTGCGCTCTTCGTGCACCGTGCAGAGCACCTTCGTGCGCCCCATCTCGAAGAGCACCGAGGCCAGCGGGTTCGCCGTGAAGTCGAGCTCCACGCGCACCGGGCGCAGCTCGTGGGGTCCCCGCCCGTCGCGCCGCATCAGCGATCCTCCTCGGGCTTCGGCAGCGCGGAGCGCTCGCCGTCCGCGCCGCGCCGCGCATCGTAGCGTCGTCCGAACTCGAGCACCGCCTGCGCGAGCGACGCCGCGATCCGCTCGCGTCGCGCAGCGGTGGCGAGGCGCCGCTCGTCCTCGGGATTCGTGAGGAAGCCGATCTCCACCAGGGCCGAGGGCATCTGGACGCCCAGCAGCACCACGAAGGGCGCCTGCTTCACGCCCCGCGACGCGATGCCGTCCGCGCCGGCGAGCCGCACCTGCGCGAGGCGGGCGAAATCGCTCGACTCGGCGAGGTGCTCCGTCGCGATCAGGTCGCCAAGGAGCGCGAGGAAGGGATCCGACCCCAGGCGGCCCGCCGAGCCCGGCGCGGCGAACGCCTCGTTCTCCCGCGCGGCCACCTCCCCCGCGGCGGCGTCGCTCGCCTCGAGGGCGGCGAAGAAGGTCTCGGCGCCGCGCGGCGTTCGGCTGCGCGCCGCGTTCGCGTGGATCGAGACGAAGAGGTCGCCCCTCGCGTCGTTCGCCGCCGACGTGCGCTCCTCGAGCGGCACGAAGCGATCGTCGTCGCGGGTCGGGACGACGCGCACGCCCCGCGCGCGGAGCGCCGCGCCGAGGCGGCGCGCCACGTCGAGCACGAGCTCCTTCTCGAGGAGCCCTCCCGCGCCGCGCGCGCCCCGATCCTCGCCGCCGTGACCGGCGTCGATCACGACCGTGTCGAAGCGGTCCGCGGGCGGATCGGCGGCGCCGAGCAGCGCGGCCGCGAGCGCGACGACGACGAGCAATCGCGATCGCTTCAAGCGGATCCTCTCACGTGACTCCCCCGGCAGAGCGTATCAGCCGCCCCCGGCCGCGCGCACGCCGCGTTTGCGGGAGCGCCGGCGCAGCGGGCGCTCCTGGAAATCCACGAGCTCGCCCAGCGTCGCCACGCCCTGCGCCCGGGCGAGGGCGAGGAGCTCGAGGAGCACGCGGGCCGTGGCGTCCGCGTCGCCGAGGGCGCGGTGGCGGGCGCGGTTCGCGATCCCGAAGCCGGCGCAGAGCGAGTCGAGGTCGAAGCGCCCGAGGGCGGGGACGAGGCGCCGGCCGAGCCTTCGCGTGCAGAGCACCGGACCCGGCAGCGGGGGCAGCCCCGACCGCTCGAACGCGCAGCGCAGGAAGCGCGCGTCGAAGCCCGCGTTGTGCGCGACGAAGGCGGCGTCGGGGGTGCGGGCGAGCCAGCGGCGCAGCGCGGGGATCGCGACCGCGGCCCCCGGCGCGTCGGCGACGAGCTCGTGGTCGATGCCCGTGAGGCGCGTGATCGAGGCGGGGATCGCGGCGCCCGGGTCCACGAGCGTCGCGAAGCGCGCCGTCGGGCGCAGGCCCTCGACGCGCACCGCCCCGATCTCGAGGATCGCGGCGGCGTCCGCCGAGAGCCCGGTCGTCTCGAGGTCCACGACCGTGAAGGCGGCCCGGGCGATCGGGAGCGACCCGCGGGCGCGCTGCGCGGGACCCGGCGAATCCCCGGCGTCCGCCTTGCGTCCGAGGAGTCCGTGACGGAGCGCGCGCAGATCCGCCGCCTCGAAGCGGTCCGGCAGCGTCTCCACCGGACACTCGAGCGCCGCGGCGAGGAGGCGGCGCGCGACCCCGGCGGAGGGCTCGCCCGCGAGGAAGAGGAGGCGACCCGCGAGCTCGGCGGCGCCGAGCGCGCGACCCTCGGCGCGGATCCGGTCGAGCGAGCGTCGCCACGCGCTCGTCGGCGGGAGCGTCACGTGCACGTTCCTTCGGAGGAGGCGCGGGAGGGTGCGAGCATGCTAGAGCGGGCGCCGGGACGCGTCAAACCGCGCGCGCCGCCGTGACACGCTCCGCGCAGCGCCGTATCGTCTGCCCGATGCGTCGGGCTCTCGCGGGATGCCTGCTCGCCGCTCCCCTCTTCGCGGTGCTCGCCGACGCCGCCCGCGCGAGCGACGCGCCCGCCGTCGCGAAGCCCTTCCTGCGCGTGGGTGCGGAGAAGCTCTCGCCGGGCACGGTCTTCTTCGTGCGCCGGACGGACGCCGCGGGCGCGGTCGCGGTCGCGGTGGGCGCGGCGCACTCGTTCGACGTCCAGAAGCTCGTCGAGGCCGCCGAGGTGCGCTTCGAGCTCGGCCGCTCCGGTCGCTCGGTGGCCCGGTCGAGCCGGCTGCTGGTCCCCCCCGGCCGGCCCTTCAGCGCCCCCGGCGCGACGCTGCTCGACGACTACGTGATCTTCGCCCTCGACCAGACGCCGGAGCACGTGCGCCTGCTCGAGCTCGACGCCCGGCTGCCGGAGCACCGGACCCGCGTGCGCGTGCTCGGCGTGCCCGCCACGATCCCCCAGGACGAGGACGACATCTTCGGCAGCGTCACGTCCGTCACTGCGACGCGCATCGAGGTCGAGCTCGACGTCCCCTTCGACCTGCGCGGCTGGGGGGGCGCGCCCGTCCTCGATCACGAGAGCGGCCGCGTGATCGGGATCCTCCAGGGCGCGATGCCCAAGCAGCGGGGGCTCGGCATCGCGGTCTCGCCCATCGCGAGCGTCGTCGAGGCGATGCGCCAGCCCCTCGACGCCGGCCGGGGGCTCCCCTTCCGGGAGGCGAGCGCGGCGCCCCACCTCGAGCCGCCCCGCCTGACGGCGCCGCCGCAGCCGCCGCCCCCGCCCGAACCGCCGCCGCAGCCGTCGCCGGCTCCGGCTCCCGAGATCGCGTCGGTCGCGACGGCGGCACCGAGCGCGGCGCAAAGCCCCGCTCCCGCCGCGCCCGGGGCGGGCGACGCGAGCCGGGGCGGGGATCCGCCCAGCATCGCCAAGGACCTCTCGCCGACGGGCGACCTCCGCGCAGACGCGGGGGAGCTCTGGATCGAGATCGAGTACCCGCCCGACGGCTCCGTGATCGGCGATCCCAACGGCGGATTCGTCGCGGGACGCGCCCGCGCGCACCGCGAGATCGACGTCGTCTTCGTGCTCGACACCTCGGGCTCGACCTCGGCGCCGAGCGGAGCGGACGTGAACGGCAACGGGATCACGGGCGCTTCCCGGATCGGCCCGTTCTGGAACACCGACCCCGGCGACTCGATCCTCGCCGCCGAGGTCGCCGCGACGCGCCTCTTCGTGGACGGTCTCGATCCGCGCAGCACGCGGGTCGGGCTCGTCAGCTTCGCGGGCGAGGCGGGCGGCGGGAGCGGACTCTTCGGCGGCGAGCCCGTGCCCCCCGCGATCACCGAGGTGCCCCTCACGCGGGACTACGAGGAGGTGCAGCGAGCGCTCGACCGCGTCCTCGAGCGAGGTCCGCTCGGGAGCACCCACATGGCGGCGGGCGTCGATCAGGCGACCGCCGAGCTGCTCGGGCTGCGCGGCGCGCTCTCCGAATCGAACCGGCTGAGCCAGAAGATCGTCTTGTTCCTGACGGACGGGCAGCCCACGCTCCCCTACGACTCGATGTACAAGGCCGACAACGCGCGCGCGGTGTTCCGCGCGGCCGACCGCGCCCGTCGCGCGGGCATCCACTTCCACACCTTCGGGATCGGCGAGGAGGCCCTCGACGGCCCGGTCGCCATCGTCGAGCTCGCGAAGCGGACCCAGGGCATCTTCACCCCCGTGCGCCACCCGGGAGACCTCGGCAACGTCGTCGCCCAGGTCGGGCTCGCCAACGTCCAGAGCCTGGTGCTGCAGAACCTCTCGAGCGGCGCGAGCGCCGAGTTCGTGACCCTGCATCCCGACGGATCGTGGAACGGGCTCGTGCCGCTCGCGCCGGGCCGCAACGAGATCCGCGTCGTCGCCCGCACCGTGGACGGGGCCGAGATCGAGGGGCGCGTCGCGATCCAGTACCTGCCCGGCGCCTCGGATCCCGTGGTGCCCGCGAGCCTCCTGCCCCGCCGCACCGCGCTCCTCGAGCGACGGCTCATCGAGCTCCAGCGCGGCCGCCTCGAGATCGAGCGCGAGGCCGCGCAGCAGGCGCGCAAGGAGCTGGTGGTCGAGCTCGAGAACGAGCGCAAGGCGGCGGAGGAGCGCGCCGAACGCCAACGCAAGGATCTCGAGCTCGAGCCGACGCCCGAGTAGCCGCGCCGCGAGCGGGGGGGTCCCGAGCGAGGCCTCTGAGGGCGCCCGAGCAGCCTGCGACGAGCGCGATGTGCGTGCGCCCGAAGCGAACGAGCGAGGGACCCCCCCGCTCGCGGCGCGGCTACGGCCGCACTTCGTAGAACGCGTTGATGGGATGCTCGATCTCCGCGCGCGCGAAGCGCGTGAAGCCCGCCTCCTCGCACATCCTGCGGGCCACCTCCGGCGGGAGGCCGAGGGTGCCCAGGCCCAGCCCGCCGGGCTCGGAGAGCGCCGACGAGAGGCAGGTCAGGATCGAGAAGCCGTACATCATGGCGGCCATCGGGTTCTTGGCGACGTTCTCCTCGTAGCTCGCGCGCGCCTTGATGTCGGCGATGAGCCAGGTCCCGTCGGGCTTGAGCGCGCCGCGGATCGCGCGCATCACCCGGTCGGGCCGCGTCATGTCGTGCAGGCAGTCGAAGGTCGTGACGAAGTCGAAGCTCGCGTCCTGGGGGAGCCCCTCTCCCCCTGCGGCGTGGAAGGTGACGTTCGCGGCGCCGGCGTCGCTCCGGTTCGCCTCGGCCCGCTCGAGCGCGTAGCGCGACACCTCGAAGCCGTGGAACTCGGAGCGCGGGAAGCGCTGCGCCATGAGCAGCAGCGCCACGCCCGCGCCGCAGCCCACGTCCGCGGCCCGGGCTCCGCGCTCGAGCTTCGCCACGACGCCCTCGAGGCGCGGGAGCGCGTAGGGGAGCAGCAGGCCCCGGTACCACGGCGCGAAGCCCCGCTCGAGGCTGTGCGCGCCGGCGGGCCCGAGGGCGTCGTACGGGAGGCCGAGGCCCGTGCGGAACGACTCGGGCAGGCGCTCGAGGAGCGCCATGGAGTGCGGGAGCTGCGCGAACATGCCGGCGCCGAAGGCGGGGTGCTGCTCGTCCGCCAGCACCGCCCGGCCCTCGGGCGAGAGGCCGAAGCGCTCGGCGCCTCGATGCTCGAGCACGCCCGCGGCGCCGAGGCCGTACAGCCACTCGCGGAGCCAGCGTTCGTGGAGCCCCGTGCGCTTCGCGAGCTCCTCGCTCGTGGCGGGGCCCTGCTCCGCCAGCGCGCGGAAGAGGTCGAGCCGGTCGCCCAGGTGGATGAGCGCGGACACCGTGGCGCCCGACAGCATGCCGAAGACGTGCTTCGCGTACTCCTTGAGCCGCTCGGGGTCCAGCGGGCGCGGGGCGTCGGCCATGCGCGGACCTCCGACCTACCCGATCTGATCCAGGTACTCGGAGAGCCCGAAGCCCGTGCGGCCCCCGCACGTCCACTCGGTCATGCCCTCGCTGATGCGCGTCGTGCGCCCGTCCCGACGATTGCGGAGCGGGATCAGCGAGAGCACGCGCCCCTCCACCTCGAGGCGGCTCCCGTCCGCGCAGTCGAGCCGCAGCTGCAGCCGGTCGTGCACGCGCTCGGAGCCCCGGAACTCGGTCTCGAGCTCGAGGTGCTTCACGGGCACGAGCTGCTTCCCGCGCTGAACGAAGCCGGCGCGCAGCTCCGAGCCGTCGCGCGAGACGACCCAGCTGCCCATGAAGCCGAAGTCCTCGGAGAAGTTCGCGGTGAGCCAGCGGTACCAGGCGGGCGCCTGCCAGCTGCGCGGGCCCCAGGAGTGGTCGCGCAGCCCGAGGCCGTCGAAGTCGAGCTCCTCGCCGCCCGTGCGCAGCCGCCCCGTGGCGCGATGGTGCTGCTCGTAGTGACCGCGCGCGAACTCCTGCTCGTGGTCGCTCGCGGGGCGCGCTCGCTCGCCCCCCACCATGGGTCCCACGCCCCGGATCTCGAGATCCACCTCCACGGGGCACATGGGGTTGGAGGCGTAGGCCCGGCGCGGATCCGACATCTGCAGGGGCTCGCGCAGGTGCAGCGCCGCGCCCCGATACGAGATCCGCAGGCGCTCGAAGGGCTCCTTCACCTCGAAGCGCATGCCGCCCGCGTCGAAGGCGTCGTTGCCGGGGATCTCGGGCCGCAGGAAGTGGAAGCGCACGGAGCCGTCGGGCTCCCACAGGCAGACCGTCGTCTCCGCGTGTCCCTCGTTCGGCCGATTGCCGAGGCGCAGGAAGCCGCCCACCCGCCGACGCGGGTCGAAGAAGTTGAAGTACATGCTCTCGTTGAAGTTCGGCTCGCCCGTGTTCTCGTGCATGAACTCGTCGGCGGGCTCGAGCCGGACGGAGCGCGGACCCGGGTCGCTCATCGCGTCCTCCTGCTGGACGCGCGCGAGCATAGACGAGGGCTGCGGCGCCGGCACCCCGGGCGGGGCGCACGCGGCCCGTCAGCGCAGCGACGCCCAGCGCTCCGCTCCGCGAGCCGGCCGGCGCGCCGCGCTCCACTCCTCGGACTCGGAGAAGAGCTTGAGCGGCACCCAGCCGGGGATCCTGGAGAAGCGGGGCATGCCCGAGATCATGGCGCCCGTGGGATCGATCACCCACGGATCCTCGGGGTCCTCGAACCAGAGTGTCACCATGTGATGTTGACCGTCCGCGGGCCGGACCACGATCGCGCGCCACACCTCGTCCGAGCGGAAGCCGAGGTCGCGCAGGAAGTGGTAGGTCAGGAGCTCGAGCCCGTCGCAGTCGTCCCCGTCGCGCGCCAGCGTCTCCTCGAGCGTCGCCCAGTGGTCGACCTCCCCGTCGGGTACGTAGTGCTGGCGCGACTGCTCCTGGATCCAGCGCGCGAGCTCGCGCGCCAGCTCGCGCTGCTGCTCGGCGCGGAACTCGCGGTACTTGGCGCGCAGGCTCGAGGCGGAGCCTTCCGCCTCGGCGCCCGGCGCGGATCCCGAGACCGGCGCGGGGCCGCGCACCGACCCGGCGCGCTCCCGCGTCTGCCAGGCCGCGATCTTCTCGCTCCAGCGGTCGTCGGGCGACGGGGTGCTGAAGAAGTCGAAGGCGAAGGCGCCGGGCTCGTGCGTGACGCACGCGGCCAGGAGCGCGATCGCGAGGGCGGTCACCGACGCGGAACGGAGGGTGCTTCGCGCGGAAGCCATCGCGGTGTTCTTCGTCCGCTGCGCTCCCCGCATTGAGCGCGGCGCACGGGAAATCGCAGGATCCGGACCGCGCCGCGCGCGGGAGCCAGGGGCGACACGGGTATCGACGCGCCGCTGCGCGCGCAGGCACCGGCAAGCGGCTCGCAGCGCGGGCGCAGACCCCGCGCAGCGACGAGGCGGCGCTCAGCCCGGGAGGCCGCAGTGCCTCACGAGCAGGAAGAAGACGACGAAGAAGCCGACCATGGCGGGGATGCCACCGAGCACGTAGAGGAGCGAGACGACGTCGATCCGGCCGCGCGGCTCGTCCATGCGAAGCGTTCCCTCCGGGCCCTGCGACCTTCGACGGGAGCGCAGGCTAGCGGTCCCCTCCCCGCGCGTCTAGTGTGCGGCCGGGGGGAGAGAGCGCGTGTCCCTGCGCCGCACGCTCGGGGTGATCGCCCTCGTCTACGTGGTCGAGGGCTGGCCCATGGGCGTCTTCCGGGACGTGTGGCCCGTCTACTTCCGCGACCACGGCGTCTCGCTCCAGACCATCGGCTACGTGAGCGGGCTCTACATCGCGTGGTCGCTCAAGGTGCTGTGGTCGCCGCTCGTGGATCGCTTCGGCGAGCGGCGCTCGTGGATCACCGGTGCGCTCCTCGTCATGGCGGCCGCGCTCGCGGCCATGGCCTGGCGCGCTCCGCAGCCCGACGCGCTCCTCTGGCTCGTACTCGCCGTCTTCTGCGCCGCCTCGGCGACGCAGGACGTCGCCATCGACGCCTACACGATCGGCCTCGTGGCGCGGGGCGAGGAGGGGCCCGCGAACGCGGTGCGCATCGCGGCGTACCGCGTGGGGCTCCTGGCCGCGGGCGGGGGCCTCCTGCTGCTCCCGAGCCGCGCCGGCTGGCCCGCCACCTGGGGCGCGGCGGCCCTCGTCGCTCTCGTTTTCGCCGTGAGCGTTCGCGCCGCGCCGCGCGCCGAGGTTCCGCCCGACGCCCGCCGCGACCTCGGCTCCGCGCTGCGCCGCTGGATCTCGCGCCCGGGCGCGCGCGACGTGCTCCTCTTCGTGCTCCTCTACCGGATCGGCGACCTCGCCATGGCGCCCATGCTGAAGCCGTTCTGGGTGGACCGCGGCGCGAGCCACGACGAGATCGCCCTCGTCTCGACCACCCTCGGCATGGGGGCGACGATCGCCGGCGCCGCCGTCGGGGGCCTCCTCGTCGCGCGGCGCGGCATCGGATCCGCGCTCGTCGTGGTGGGGATCCTCGCCCTCGCGTCGAACCTCGGCTACGCCCTCGCCGCGGCTGCGCCCGGGAGCGGAGCGGCGGGGCTCTACTCCGCCTCGCTCGTCGAGTCCGCGTCGAGCGGCCTCGCCTCCGCGGCCTTCCTCGCCTTCCTCATGCGCATCTGCGAGAAGGAGCACGCCGCGGTGCAGTACGCGGCGTTGACCGCGCTCTACGCGCTCCCCGGAACGGTGGCGGGAGCGCTCTCGGGGCGCGCCGTCGAGCTCGCGGGGTACGCGAGCTACTTCGCCGCGACCGCGGTCCTCGCCCTGCCCGCCTTCCTCGTCCTGCCGCGCGCGCGCGCGTGGCTCGACGACGACTGAACGCACGGGACGGGCGCCGCCTCGGGAGGCGCTTCAGCGCAGCGCGGCGATCTCCACGTCGGGCACGACGCCGCGCAGATCGATGGAGCCGCCCCACGTCGAGCGCTGCTCGCCGCGCAGGTAGGCCACCCGGCGCAGCTCGAGCAGCGTGCCGCGCAGCGCGAGGTCGATCTCCAGGTCCCGGAAGCGCTCGCTCCCCGCCCGCAGGCGCGCGACGCGCAGCCGCCCGCGCTCGATCTCGAGGCGGCGTGCGAGGTCGAGGTCGCGGAGCACGCGCAGCGGCGCCTCGGCCAGGCGCCCGAGCGCGGCGAGCTCGCTCGGGCCGCGGGCGGCGCCGGCCTGCCCGGGAAGCGCGCCTGCGGCGAGGGGCGAGACGTCGTCCCACGCGATCGACTCGACGCGCGCCGCGAAGCGCACGCGCACGGCGGGGCCCGTCCCGCCGCGCAGCGCGTCGAGATCGAAGCGCAGCGGAACCCCCGCCACCTCGGCCTCGCAGTCGCGCGCCTCGAGGCGATCGGGCCCGAGCCTGGCCTCACCGCGCAGCCCGCGCACCTCGAAGGGCATGCGCGCTCCCGCGAGCTCCGCGCCGTCGAGCTCGAGGAGCGCGGTCCAGTCGTCCCCGGCACGGGCGCGCAGGCTCGCGATCCGCGCGCGGCCCCCGGCGGCCCGGCCGCGCAGCTCGGGGACGAGGTCGGCGAGCGCGGCGAGCGCGATCCAATCGGTGCGGGCGTCGAGCTGCCCCTCGCGGCCGAGCTCCGCTTCGAGGGCGAGCCCTCCCACCGCGCCCGTGAGGGCGACGCGCTCGAGCGCTCCCTCGCTCGTCTCGGCCACGACGTCGAGCCGCGCCGCTTCGCCCGCGGGCTTGCGCAGACCGAGCGCGTGCAACCGCGCGTCGTCCAGGCGGACACGGGCCGTGACGCTCGCACGCGCGGTCGTACCGCTGGGACGCACGGCGACCTCGAAGGGGCCGGAGAGGAGGAAATCCCGGAGCGCCTCGCTCCCCGCCGCGGCGAAGCGGCCCCGCAGCTGCTCGGCGCGGCCCGAGACGACGAGCTCGGTTCCCTCGGCGATCGTGCGCGGGCCGCGGGCCGAGGCGCGCGGCTCGAGGGCGAAGCTTCCCGCCACGTGGAGCGAGGTGTGCGCGCGACCCCTCCCGCCGCCCGGGATCCGCTCCGCGGCGCGCACGTCGAGCGCGAACTCGTGCGCGACGGCCCCGCGCGCGCCGGCGCTGGCGTGCCAGCGGCCCGACACCGAGCCGCGCTCGAGGGCGAGCTCGAGCGCGCCGACGCCGGACCCGCGCAGCGCGGCGAGCCAGGGTCCCACGTCGTCCGTGGCGAGCTCGTCGAAGTACGCGTTCACGCGGATCGCCCCGCCGCGCCGGATCGTGCCGTGCAGATCGACGCGACCCCCCGAGCGCTGGCGGGCGCGCGCGGCGAGGCGCGCGGCGTCGCCCTCCACGTCGAGGCTGACGGCGAGGGGTGCGAGCAGCACGCCACCATCTTGCGCGCGGAGCTCGCCGCCCCGCAGGCGCACCTCGGCGTCGGGCAGGCCCAGCGCCTCGAGGAGCTCGGGGAGCCGTCGCGCCAGCGCGGCGCCGTCCGTTCCCGCGCCGACGAGCGCGAATCCGTCGGCGGAGGCCGCGAGCTGGAGGCGTCCGCGCAGGAGCGGGGCGAGTCGGGGGCGGATCACGAGGCGCGGGACGTCGAGGCTCCACGACTCGAGCGGGATGCGCAGGCCCCGCAGCACGAGGCCGGCGGCGAGCGCCTCGAGTCGCACGCTCTCGACCGAGACGGGAGCCCCGAGCTCCCGGGCGAGACGCGCTTCGATGCGCTCGCGCGCCGCCGCGCCGACGAGCGGCGGCGAGAACGAGCCCGAGACCCAGGCGAGACAAGCGACGAGGCCGAGGAGCACCAGCCGCCTCAGCCGAGCCCCGGGCCTCGCTCCGTTCGACACGTCGTTCCATCCTCCGCTTCCGCAGATCCCCGGTGAACCCCACGCAAGGTCGATGCCACGCTGGTCGGGTGCCCCGGGCCTTCCGCAACTCCCGGCGAAGCCCCGGGGCGCGGCTCGCGTTGGTGGGGCTTCGCCCCCTCAGCTCGGGGCGCACGCGACCCGGCGAGCTGCGCATCGGGTTACGGGATCGTGCTCCAAAGGTTCGGAAGCGTACGGCCCGCCGGCGGGCCCCCGCCGCGGTCCTACTCGCGCCACGCCTCGGGGACACC
Source organism: Myxococcota bacterium (assembly GCA_035687825.1). GTDB lineage: Bacteria > Myxococcota_A > UBA9160 > UBA9160 > DASRUS01 > DASRUS01. Next base: position 12,430 of record DASRUS010000057.1, read on the forward strand.
CGCGAGGTTCGCCTCCACGTCGAGATCGCGAAGCTGCTTCTCCAGTCGATCGACCTCGGCGCGCTGCTGGCGGATCTCGGTGCGCAGCCGGAAGTCGAGCGGCGCGTCCGAACGGTTCGAGTTCACGCCGGGCGGCGCGAGCTGCCAGCTGTCGGCGCTCCCCGCCACCTTCTCGAGCTCGAGCTGGGAGCGTTCGAGGGCGAGGCGCTCCTGCGCGAGCTCGCCCCGAACCTTCTGGAAGCGCGCGCGCCATTCCCCCTGAGTGGCTCCACCCCGCCTCTCCACGTCGTAGCGCACGTCGCCCGGGAGCTTGAGGAGCTCTTCGAGCTCCACCTGGGGGGGCGCGCTCGGCGAGCCAACCGGGGGATCCTCGGCCGGTGCGCCGGGGGACTCGGCGGCGGCCGTACCGCTCAGCCCCGCGCAGACGACCGCTCCCCGCGCGAGCCGCCCCAGCCACGTGGTCTGCCCTCGCCTCACCCGCTCCTCCGCCGACCCGACGAACCCCCGGGGTCCCCCAGGATACCGGCCGGGGGGAATGATCGGGAGTCAAGGGAGGGGCGGAACCGCCGATACGCAGGGGGCTGACCGAAGCCGACCGGGTCACCCATCGCACGAGGAGTTCGCGGATGGACCGGGACAAGCTCCATCGCCTCCTGCGCCTGGGCATCGAGAAGGGCGCCTCCGACATCCACTTCCAGGTGGGCTACCTGCCCCTGTATCGCTTCCACGGCGACCTCGTGGAGCTCCGCTACAAGGTGCTCACGCCCAAGGACACCGAGGAGATCACGCGCATCCTCCTCGAAGGCGATTCCGCGCCCGGGGCGATGGAGTTCAACGAACGCGACCTCGCCTACGAGCTGCCCGGCGAGGGGCGCTTCCGGGTCAACATCTCGCGTCAGCGCCGCTTCTTCAACATCGTCCTGCGCGTGATCCCGCTCCAGGTGCGGAGCTTCGAGGAGCTGAACCTCCCCGGCGTGCTGCGCGACCTCGCGAACCTGCGGCGCGGCTACGTGCTCGTCACCGGCGCTACGGGCATGGGCAAGTCCACGACGCTCGCGACGATGATCAACGAGATCAACCGCACCCGGAAGGCGAAGATCGTCACGATCGAGGACCCGATCGAGTTCGTCTTCACGCACGACAAGAGCATCATCACGCAGCGCGAGATCGGCACCGACACGCACTCGTTCCCCGACGCCCTGCGCGCCGCGCTGCGCCAGGACCCGGACGTGATCATGGTGGGCGAGATGCGCGACCTCGCCACGGTGGACACCTCGCTCAAGGCCGCGGAGACGGGTCACCTGGTCTTCTCCACGATCCACACGAGCGACGTCGTGTCCACGATCAACCGCCTCCTCTCGTTCTTCCCCACCGAGGAGCAGCTCCAGGTGCGCGCACGCCTGGCGGAGAACCTGAAGGCGGTGGTCTCCCTGCGGCTGCTCGTGAACAAGAAGCAGGCGGGCCGCGTTCCGGCGGTGGAGGTCATGCGCAGCACGCGCTCGATCCAGGAGTGCATCCGCGACCCGCACAAGACGCCGGAGCTCACGGACTACGTGGCGCGCGGTCGCACCAGCGACAAGATGCAGACCTTCGACCAGCACCTGCTCGACCTCCTGCGCGCGAACAAGATCGCGGTGGAGACGGCGCTCCGCGCGGCGTCCAACCCGGCGGACTTCCAGACCAAGCTGGCGCTGGAGGGCCACGAGGAAGCCGAGGAGCCCGACGGCCGAAAGCCCCTCGAGCAGTTCGAGATCGACTCGGACGGGCGGTTCTAGTGAAGGAGGCCGCGCTCACGACGCCGGGCTCGCCGGCCCGCCCCGACGCGGGGGGGGACGCGCTGCGCCTGGCCGCGGCCCGGGCGGCGCAGATCGCGGGCCAGCGCGTGGCGCTGATCTTCGCGCGCCAGGCCGGCGACGCGCCCGGGGCGCCGCTGCGCCTGCGCGCGGCGTCGGGCTACGAGACCCGCGAGCAGGCCCGGGGCGCGTCCGACGCGGTGCAGCGCGACCTCGAGGAGGCGCTCGCCGCGGGCGCTCCGCGCCCGCTCAGCGAAGCGGCGCGCGTGGCGCGGGGCGCGACGGGCGGCCTCGTCTGGCCGCTCGCGTGCGACGGCCGCGCGCACGGCGCCCTCGTCGTGGCCGGAGCCGCCGTGGACGACGCGGCGCGCGCGAGCCTCGCCGAGATCGCGGAGGGCCTCGCCCTGCGCCTGGACCACGCCCACCTCGCCGCGCGGACCGCGCGCCTCGACCAGGATCTCGCGCGGCAGTCGCAGGTCGCGGAGAAGAAGGGCGAGGAGGTGCTCGAGCTCTCGGAGGCGCTCTTCGCCCAGGACATCGAGCTCCTGCGCAGCCACGAGAAGCTCGGCAAGGTCGAGAAGCTCAAGAACGACTTCATCGAGAAGATGTCCCGGGAGCTCCGCACCCCGCTCAACAGCATCATCGAGTCGATCATCCAGGTGCTGGCGGGCGAGAACGAGACGCTCTCGGGGGCGGCCCAGGCGAGCCTGCGCCGCGCGCTGGACGAGGGCACGGCGTTCCTGCGCACCCTCCAGAACATCCTCGACCTGTGGCGCATCAAGCAGGGCGAGCTCCCCGTCGAGCTCCACGAGCTCAACTTCCGCGAGGTGGTGGACGAGGCGATCTTCAGCATCCAGGACACGCTCGGCGAGAAGCCGGTGCAGATCGAGAAGCGCATCCTCCAGCCCTTCCCCAAGATCCGCACCGACCTCACCAAGCTGAACCAGATCCTCTTCCTGCTGCTGGACAACGCCGCGAAGTTCACGCACGAGGGCGGCATCCACATCGAGGCGAGCGTGGCGGAGGGCCGGCTCGTCTGCGAGATCCGGGACACGGGCATCGGGATCTGCGCCGACGACCAGCAGTTCGTCTTCGACGAGTTCTACCAGGTGGACGAGCTGTCCTCGACCAAGTACCGCGGCGCGGGCCTCGGCCTGACGCTGGTGCGCGACCTCGTGGTGCTCCTCGACGGCGAGCTCTCGCTCGCGAGCGAGGTCGGCCGCGGCACCACCGTCACGTTCCGTCTGCCGGTGCAGGCGCTCGCCTGATCGCCTCGCCCGAGCGTCGCCCCCCGGGGGTCGGCGCGAGCCTCAGCCTTCGGGATTCTCGTCGGGATAGTCCGGCTTGATGTAGCCGAGCGCGATCTCGCGCAGCGCCGTCACCACTTCCTTGTTGCCCTCGTTCTTGGCCAGCGCGCGGGCGCCCTTCTTGAGCTGCTTCGTGCGGATCGCCGTCATCTGCACGAGGTGGAAGCGGTTCGGAACGTTCTTGATGCAGTCTTCGACCGTGATGCGCGCCATGCTCGGGTTCGTCCTCGGGTAGGGAGGCCTCCCAACATAGAGGACCCCGCAGAAAGACGAAACCCCGGCCGGCTCGCGCCGGCCGGGGTCCGCAGACCTTCCTGAGGAAGGCTCTGGCGTCGGACCGCCTAGACGGCGGCCTTTCGCCGCTTCCTCCGGCGGCCGCCCTTCTTCTTGGCACCCGCCTTCTTTCTGCGTCGACGGCCCGCCTTCTTCTTGGCGGCGCCGGCCTTCTTGCGTCGGCGTCGCGCCTTCTTGCGTCCCGCCTTCTTGCTCGTGCTCTTCTTGCGAGCTGCCATTCTTGGGTCACCCCCCTGCATGGAGTTCAGCACTCCGGTCCACCGACCCCCGATTGCCACGAGAGTCGTGCGGCTCTCGGAACTTCCGAGGGCTGCGACCGTCGGCTCTCGCCCCCTCTTCGGAGGCTCGAATCCGCGACTTGAAGGCGAACGGTCACCAATCTCATCGCGAATCCGCCGTGCTAGAGCCTCAGTTGCGGCTCACCTAACACGAGTTTCGGGCTCCCGTCAAGGGAGAAACGCAAAAAAAACGGAGCGATGACCCCGAGAATTGCGAGTCGCGGATCGCTGGCACGGCGAAAAACTCGCGTGGATCCGGGCTTGAACGCGCCACGGTTGACGCGCGGACGCAGAGTCCCTAATCGTCCGCGCCGTCCAGCAGGGGGAGCGAGTGGGCAGCGTCGTCAAGAAGCGCCGCAAGAAGATGCGAAAGCACAAGAAGCGCAAGCTGCTCCGCCGCGCACGCCACAAGCGGCGGCGCTAGGCGCGTCCGCGCAGCGATCGCGGGCGAACCGAATCAGAGCGCGGGCGGGACCTCACGCTGGTAACGGAGGCGGCCCAACCAGCGGTTGATCGGATGGCGGCGCGGAAGGAACCGCAGCACCGGGAGCCGGCGCAGGCCGAGCCTGTGCAGCTCGTCGACCATCCCCGTGTTGCCCGGATCGATCATCAGACCCCGACGCACGAAGCGAATCCCCTCGGCCTTGAAGCCGAAGGCGAGATGGACCCGCGCGAGGTTGTGGTAGAGCTCGGGGTTGAAGAACTCCTCCTTCGCGGCGGAGCGGCAGAGCTCGAGCCCCTCGTTGAAGCGTCGCTCCACCAGCGCGAGCCCGAGCCCGTAGTACGAGCGATAGCGCGGGTTGTTCCGGTCGAGGCTGTGGGCCGTGCGGAAGTAGTCGAAGGCCTCCGCTTCGGACCCTCCGCCCAGGAGATCCTTGCCCCGTCGATAGTGCTCTTCTGCGGTGAAATGCACGTCCATGCGAGCGATCCCCGTGATGGCCCCCTCGGGGCAGACCGAGCCGCGACGCGGCGCACCGTTCCGTAACGGGCGCTTGCGCGCCTGACTTGAATGGAAAACACGAGCTCGTGGAGGCGTCGCGGGGAGCGGCGAGAGGACTCCCGGGGGAGCCTCCCCGCTAGGTCTCGAGGAGGTGCAGGCGCTCGGCGGCGACGAACTCCCGGCGCAGCTCGGCGTAGTCGGAGGCCGTGAGCTCGCGGAAGGCCGGGTCGCCCCGCCGCCGCCAGAAGAGCGGCTCGCTCGGGAGGCGATCGCGGCGGAAGTGATCTTTCTTCAGCGGGCGCACCAGGATCTTCTGGGTCTGCGTGAACTCGAAGCCCGCCACGATCCGCACGAAGTCCGGAAACCACTTGCGGTCCATGCTGCCGTCGCGCACCTGGTCCTCGCAGAACGCGAAGAAGCCCGCCGGGTCGAAGCGGGCGCCCGGCCGCAGCTCGAGCGCGACCATGACGAGCTCGTCGGACACCGGGCACGGCGCGCCGTAGGCGGCGGCGAGGGCCACGTCGGGGTGCTCCTGGACGAGGCGCGCCACCTGGGCCGCGGAGAAGTTCTCGCCGTCCTTGCGGATCCAGTCGTCGGTGCGCCCGTCGAAGAAGAGGTAGCGCCGGCCCTCGTGCACGAGCACGTGACCGAGGTCTCCCGAGTGATAGACGCCGTCGCGGTACTTGCTCGTGTTGGCGTCGCGGTTCTCGAAGTAGCCCTGGAAGAGGCCGGCGTCCGGCGCGACGCGGCAGATCTCGCCCACGCACTCGGCGTAGTTCAGGATCTTGCCGTCCCCGCCGAGCTCGGCCGGCGGGGACTCCTCGCCCCGCTCGTTCAGGACCTTCACGCTCGCGTCGGTGATCTCCCCGACGCTCCCCCGCGGATCCCCCTGGCGGCGGAAGGTGCTGATGGCGGCCTCCGTCGAGCCGTAGAGCTCGAACATGTCGTCCAGGCCGAGCCAGCGCGTGAAGCGATCGATGTCGGGGGCGGAGGCGCCGTTGCCGATCGCCCAGCGCAGACGGTTGCGCGGGTGACGCGCCACGGCGGCGAGCACGCGCCCCTCGTCTCCGTGCTCGCGCTCGAGCGCACCGAGCACGTAGTGGACGGGCTCGCCCACGTAGTTCCACCAGGTGACGCCGTAGCGCAGCACGTCGGGCACGAAGCCGGTGGCGCTGAAGCGCTCGCGCACGGCGAGGCTCGCGCCCACGTGGAAGGCCGGCTGGAAGCCCAGGAAGAGCGCGTTCGAGTGGAAGAGCGGCATGCAGGCGTAGCCGACGTCGTCGGGCCCGAGGCCGAGGCGCTGCGAGACGCCGAGGCCGATCGCGAGGAGCTTGAAGTGATTGTTGAGGATCCCCTTCGGAAGCCCCGTCGTCCCCGAGGTGTAGATCACCATCAGATCCGTCTGGGGCCCGACCTCCGCCGGGGGCGGCTCGAGCCCCTCGCCGGACTTGCCCACCTCGCGGTTCACGCACTCGACGAAGTCGCGACCGGCCAGGTCGTGCTCGCCGCGCGTGCGCAGCACCAGGAAGTTCTCCGGCGGGAGCCCGCGGCAGGCGTCGCGCACGCGCTCCACCTCGGGGAGCAGGCGCTCGTCCACGACGAGCAGGCGCGCCCGCGACTGCTCGAGCACGCCCGCCAGCGTCTCCCCGCGCAGCCCCGTGTTGATGCCGAAGAGCGTGAGCCCCGCGTAGCCGCACGCGCCGTACAGGGAGAGCAGCTCGAGATGGTTCTCGAGCAGGATCGCGACGTGACCCGGCCGCTGGGCGTCGATCGCGCCGAGACGGCCGAGCAGGAAGTGCGCAACGCGCACGCACTCGTCGCGGTACTCGCGATAGGTCCAGGAGCGGTCGCCCTGGCGCAGGAGCACGCGATCGGTGAACTCGGCATGGCGCGCGCGCGCCTCGATCTGGGCGCCGAGCGTGAACGGAGCTTCGATGCTGGGAAGAGCGGTAGCCACGGCTGCGGGAGTCTAGTGCTCGATGATCTCCAGGATGTAGCGCTTCTTCTCCTTGCCGCTCGCCGCCGCCATGAGCGTGCGGATCGCGGAGGCGTGCGCGCCCCCCTTCCCGATCACCTTCCCGAGATCTTCCTTCGCGACGCGCAGCTCGAGGACGTGGGCGTGCTCGCCGATGACCTCCTTGATCTGGATTTCATCGGGCTTGTCCACCAGCGCCCTCACGATGGCTTCGATGAGCGACTTCATGGGCTCCTCCAGAACCGCGCTACGTGAGAGCACCCCGCACCCAGGGGCTACCCGCAAGCAATCGGCCAAGTGTAATCGCTCCGGCGTGAAAACGGTGCGCCAACTTTGCTCCCGCCCAGGGAGTTTCTCGCGCGGAGGCCCGTGCGCCGAACGCCCGTTCGGGTCCCGAGGCTCGCCGTGAGGGGCCGGATTCGGCTCACCCCTGGGGGATCACCGCGATCGCAGGCTGAAGATCTGCCACGGACGCAGCTCCAGCACCCCGCTCGCCGATCCGCCTTCGTAGCGACAGCGCGGATCCGGGCGCTCGGCGAGATCCACGGGCTCGAGCCGGCGCACGCCCGGCGCTCGGACCGCGAGCTCGACCCGGCGCGGCTCGCCCGATGCGTTCCAGCCCCGCACGAGGACGCCCCCCTCGCGCGGCTCGACGGCCGAGAGCACGACGGCGGGATCGGAGATCTCGACGAGCGAGTCGCCGTCGCGAAGCCGGGGCGCCGCGCCGTCGCCCGCCAGGAAGGCCGTGGGCGGGTACGCGAAGCGATGGGCCTCCGAGACGCGATGGGGGTCGGCGGCCCGGTGCAGGCGCAGGGAGAGCTCCGCCCGGTGCGGGCCCTGGACCTGCGCGCCCGGGGTGGGCAGCGAGGGTCCCGCGCCCGCGGGACGCAGGCGCAGATCGTCGCGCGAGAGCCAGCCCACGGCGCGCAGCAGGGTCACCGCGAGCGCGGTGTGGCCGTCGCCCTCGGGCACCGCCTCCACCTCCGCGAGTCCACGGGTCGCGACGGTGAGCGCGCGGGCTCCGTCGTCGATCGAGGCGAAGCTCCGCTGGGGAACCGCCCCGATCGGGAACTCCGCGGGGTGCTCGCCCCCGAAGTCCGCCGGGCGCGGCGCGATGGGACGCTCCGCCACCTCGAAGGCCGACTCCACCTCGAAGCGGCGCGCCGCGAAGGGGGAGCGCACGTGCAGGCGCAGCCGGTGGTCGCGCGCGGTGTTGTCGAGCGCGAGCTCCACGTCCACGCGGTCGAGGCCGCGGGCGAGGCGCAGGCGCAGCCGCGCCGGCAGCAGGACTCCGCGCCTCGCGCGCCGCGCCCGGTCCGCCTCGAGGCCGGCGGGGACGCGCCAGCGCCCGTCCACCACGAGGCCCACCTCCGCTTCGCCCGCGCCTTCGACCCGCACGCGCGCGCGCTCCGGCTTTTCTACGCGGGCGCCGCCCGGCACGGGATCGAAGTTGTACTCGTCGCCGCGATCGCCCTCGCTCACCAGGCGGAGCGCGTCCTCGATGCGAACGCCGTCGTCCCGGCGCACGAGTGCGATGCGTCCGTGCGCGTCGGCCTCGACGCGCCAGTGCTCGTTCTCGATGGCCGCGCCTCCGCCCGCGAGCGCTTCGGCGCGGAGCGCGGGGCCGCTTCGCGCCGGCCCCGTCGCCACGCGGTAGCAGCGCACTCCCCACGCGGGGAGCTCGTCGACGAAGCGCAGGCGCAGGCGCGGCGGCCGCCGCGCGCGGAAGGCGACGTCGCGCAGGCCCGGCTCGGCGAGTGCGTCGGTGAGCCGACGGCGCAGCGCGTCGCTGTCGAGGGCGCCCGGCGCCGAGCCGAGGCGCACCTCGATGGAGAGGCGCTCGCCCTCGCGCGACCAGCGCACCTCGCGCGCGTGGAGGCCCGCGAACTCGCCGTCGAGGGCCGGCAGCAGCGAGGCCACGATCGCCACCGGGAGCAGCGCGCTCGCCACGACCTGCTCCCCCTCCACGAGCTCCGCGGCGGCGGGGATGCGACCGCCGGAGGCGTCGCGCAGATGGAACGGGCGGACCCGGCCGCGACCGAGGGGCAGGTCGAGCTCGAGCTCCGCGTCCACCAGGGCGCGCCCGGCGCCGTTCGGATTCCAGACCACGAGGCCCTCGCCCTCTGGCCCGCCGAAGCCCGCCGCGGGGAACTCCACGCGCGCCCCGAGCTCGCTCGCCAGCGCGGCGAGGTGGGTGCGCGCGACCTCCTCCACGCGACGGAAGCGCGTCTCCATCTCGTCGTGCACGCGATCCACCGAGCAGCCGCAGATGGAGTCGTGCGGGTGGTTCTCGAGCGCGATGCGCCAGGCGTGGTCGATCACGCCCGGATCCGCGTCGCCGCCGAGGGCGCCCACCCACGCCGCGATGGGCTCGAGGTAGCGGGTCAGCAGCGCGTCGTTCCGAAAGTCCGCCTGCTTCTGGGGCATGCGCGCCGACGCGCAGCCCGGGAGCAGGTGGGCGCGCAGCCCCGAGCGCAGCTCGCCCCGGTGGACCGCCAGCGTCGGGGGCGCCTCGGCCTTCGCCCGGCGCACGAAGCCCGGGAGCGTCCCGATCTCGAAGGTCGTCCCGGGCCAGCCCTCGAGCGCGACCTCGAGCGCCCGGGGCAGATCCGGCCGCGGCCGCACATGGTCGCTCCCGTTCATGAGCAGCAGCGTCGGGACGTCCGACAGCTTTGCGAGTCGCCCGACCTCGAAGCGGAGGCGCGCCGCCATGGCCTCGGGATCCTGGGGCAGGTGCACGGCGTTGCCGTAGCCGAAGGGGAGATACACCGTGAAGAGTCGCGTCCCGTCCGGGGCCTCCCACTGGAAGAGCGTGCGCTGCACGTCGCGTCCCACGCCGCGCCAGAGCGCCGCCGCCTCGAAGCCGAAGCCCGCAAAGATCTGGGGAAGCTGGCCCACGTGTCCGAACTGGTCGGGCACGTAGCCCACCGGCATGGCGCCGCCGAGCGCCGCGGCCTCGCGCAGGCCGAGGCGCAGGTTGCGGATCAGGGCCTCGCCCGAGACGAGCCACTCGTCGGGGAGCACGAACCACGGGCCGACCAGCACCCTCCCCTCGCGCACCCGCTTCTCGAGACGCTCGCGCGCGTGGGGGCGCACCGCGAGGTAGTCGTCCACCACGACGGTCTGCCCGTCGAGCGTGAAGTGGCGGAACTCCGGGTTCGCGTCGAGGAGATCGAGGAGGCCGTCCAGCAGCCGGATCAGGCGGTAGCGGAACTCCTCGTGCGTCCGATACCACTCGCGGTCCCAGTGCGTGTGCGGAACGACCACCAGGTGGCGTGCGCGCTCGTCCATGCTGCCTCCCGGGCGGGGATCCTATCAGAGGCCGCAGCCTCCCATCGATCGCCGCGCCGAGGGCGGCGCGTCCCGCCGGGGGTCAGCCGAGGGCGTAGCTGCGCTCGAGGTACGCCACGATGTCCGCCGACTCGAACATCTCGACGCCGGTGTTGGGATCCGCCAGGTAAGGCACCAGCATCCGGCCCGAGCGCTCCACGAAGGCGGCTCGCCTGGCGCTCCCCCTGGCCACGTTGTGGAGCCGGTACGGGAGCTCGAGGCTCGAGAGCGTCTCGCGCACGATCCGGCAGAAGGGCGACGCCTCGAAGCTCCAGAGCTCGAGCGGCTGCTCGGGCGCCCGCGCCGGCCGGTAGTGGACCCCGCGCCCCGGCCGCAACGCGGACGCGAGCATGGCCCCGGCGTCCGTGAGCGGGCCCGCCGCGAGGAGGGCGGGCAGCTTCCCGTCGCCGTACTCCGTGAAGAGATGGCGCACGATGTCGTTGGACTCGTACATCGCCTTGCCCGTGTTCGGATCCACGAGGTACGGGAACTGGGCCTTCCCGCCCTTCGCCTTCACCTCCTCACGGAAGCGCGGCCCGTTCTTGGGACACGGGAAGATGCGCGCGTCGAGGTCGAGCTGGGAAAGCGCCTCGCGCACCTTGCGGCAGTACGGACAGCCCTCGAACTCGTAGAGCTCGAGGAGCTGCTGCGGGCGGCGGCCGACGGCGCCGACGCGCGCGCCGGCGCCCAGGCGCGCCAGCGTGGCCGCCACGGAGCTGGCCACGTCGAGGATGCGGTTCATGCGGGGCTTCCTCCCGGCGCGAGTGTACCCGGTCCGCGAACCGGCGGTGGATCGCATCCCCGCCGAAGACCCCTGGGGGCATCAAGTTTCTGCCGCCCCGTCCCCGCCCCCGAGGCGCCCCGGATGATATGCTCCCGCGCCCGAGGGTCCCGCATGAAGCTCTCCGTCGTGATACCGGCCTACAACGAAGAGGCCACGATCGAGAAGATCGTGGAGCGGGTGCGCCAGGCTCCCTTCCAGAAGGAGATCCTGATCGTGGACGACGCGTCCACGGACGGCACCGCGAAGCTCCTGCGCGCCCTCGCCGAGCGCTTCCCCGAGGTGCGCCTGCTCGAGCACCGCGCAAACCGCGGCAAGGGGGCGGCGCTGCGCACGGCCTTCGCCGAGGCGACGGGCGACGTGATCGTGGTGCAGGACGCCGACCTCGAGTACGACCCCGCGGACTACCCCGTGCTGCTCGGGCCGATCCTCGACGGACGCGCGGAC
>DASRUS010000058.1:0-9124 GCA_035687825.1 Myxococcota bacterium
GCGCCGAAGCCAGGCGACGCCCTCGGCCGCCTCGGCCCAGAACGCCTCGGGGTCGCGCAGCGAGCGCGCGTAGACGTCGTCGAAGCCCAGGACGCGTCCTCCGTTCGCGCTCCCGCGCGACCACCCGTCGCCTTTCCACGCGGGCCTGCGAATATAGGGGGCCCGCGCCCGCCCGGGCAGCCGGGCAGTCGACCGGCCAGCGACGGCAAGCGCCGCGGGCGCGCGCAGTGAGGCGCAGCCGAACGGAGTAGAAGGAGATCGATGCTCCGACCGCGCACGAAGCTCGGCAAGTACCGCATCGAGAAGCGCCTCGCCGAGGGCGGCTTCGCCGAGATCTACCGCGCCTACGACGAGGTCGAGGGCGTGCGCGTCGCGCTCAAGCTCCCCCACCGCCGGCTCGTGACCCCCGAGCTGCTCGAGGGCTTCCGCAAGGAGGTGCGCCTCACCTCGCGCCTCGACCACCCACACATCCTGCCCATCAAGAACGCGCAGTTCGTGGCCGGGCGCTTCGTGGTCGCCTACCCGCTCGGCGACTCCACGCTCGCCGACCGCATGCTCTGGCGCATGAGCCTCGGGACGAAGCTCCGCTTCGCCGAGCAGATCCTCGAGGCGGTCGCCCACGCCCACGAGCGGAGCGTGATCCACTGCGACCTCAAGCCCGAGAACCTGATCCTCTTCCCGGGCGGTCGCCTCCGCCTCACGGACTTCGGGATCTCGCGACTCGCGGCGCGCACCGCGCTCGGCTCGGGCTCGGGGACCGTGGGCTACGTCGCCCCGGAGCAGGCGATGGGGAAGACCTCGTTCCAATCGGACGTGTTCTCGCTCGGGCTCATCCTGCACCAGCTCTTCACGGGCGTCCTCCCCGAGTGGCCCTTCGAATGGCCGCCGAAGGGCATCGAGAAGCTGCGGCGCGACCTCCACGCCGATTTCATCGCGCTCCTGCAGCGGGCCATGGACGTGCGCCAGCGGCGCCGCTTCGCCGACGCGGTGGAGATGCTCGCGGCGTTCCGCCGCCTGCGGGCGCGCAACCGGTTGCTCGCGCCCGCGCGCAGGCGGCGGCGCCGCCGCGTGACGCGCCGCGACTGGAAGACGCTGCGCCAGCGCCAGTTCCAGCGCGAGTGGGGCACGGTCCTCGGGCTGCGCGAGTGCTGCACGCGCTGCTCGGGACCGGTCTCGGAGGAGATGATCGCGTGCCCCTGGTGCGGCGCGGATCGCAGCATACACCGCGGCGAGACGCGCCACCCCGCGCGCTGCCCGCGCTGCCGCCGCGGCCGCAAGCTCGACTGGCGCTTCTGCGCCTGGTGCTACGGCCCGGCGTTCCGCAAGGTGGCGACGCGGGCGTACAGCGACCGGGCGTACGCGGCGCGCTGCTCGAACCCCGGCTGCCCGCGCCGCGATCTGTTGCCGTTCGCGCGCTACTGCCCGTGGTGTCAGCGCAAGGTGCGCCGCGCCTGGAAGCTCGGCGAGGGGAAGCACCGCTGCCCGCGCTGCCGCTGGGGCGTGCTGCCGGAGTACTGGAGCTTCTGCCCGTGGTGCGCGAAGCGCCAAGCGGGGTAGGCGCGCGCATCGCGGCGCCGGGTCCCCTCGCTCCTTCGCTTCGCGCGCACGGAGCTTTCCTTCGTCGCAGGCTCGGTTGCGCGCGCTCAGAGGCGTCGCTCGGGGACCCGGCGCCGCGATGCGGTACGAGGATCGCTCTGGTGGCCTCACCTCGGGACCACCACCTCCCGCTGGCCCGCGTACAGGAACCAGAGCTCGAAGCGTGGCGGGGCGTCGAGACCGAGCGCCTCGCGGAGGGCGCGCTGGTACTCGGCGCCCTGCGCGGCGTAGGCCTTCGCGCGCTCGGCGATCTCGGCGTCCGTCTCCACCCGATCGGTCTTGTAGTCCACGACGACGAGCTCGCCCGTCGCGGGGTCGCGGTGGACGAGGTCGATCGCCCCGGCCACGAAGCCCACGGGCCCGGCGTCCGGCCGCTCGGGAGGGAGCAGCACCGGAAGCTCGCGCGCGACCACGTGGGGAGCGAGCTCGCGGAGCCGCGTGAAGAGGGGTCCGAACACGAAGCGTTCGAGAACCTCCCGCGCGCCTGCGAGCGCGGTCTCGAGCTCGTCCGGTCCGACGAGGAGCGAGAGGGCGCCGCGCGCGCTCTCCCCGCACGCGCGCAGCGCGTCCTCCGCATCGAGCGTCGGATCGAGGAGCTCGAGGGCGCGATGCACCGCCGTCCCCACCGCGCGCGCCAGCTCCGGCGCGACCGCCTCCCGCCGCTCCTCGGACGCATCGCCGTAGCGGCGCGCGAGGAGCTCGTCGTCCTCGGCCTTCTCCGCGCTGGCGGACGCCACCGCCGCGAAGGGGCGCGACTCGCGCGCCCGGGCAAGCTCGCGCGTGGCGAGGAGGCACCCGCTCTCGCGCTCCACGTCGGTGGCGGAAGGCAGACCCGCGGCCGTCCGTCCGCGCGCTTCGGACTCGTCCTCCTCTCCCACGGCCAGTGCAGGGAACACCCAGCGCGCCCCCGCCTCGTCGATGTCGCCCGCTCCCGACGCGAGGCGCGGGGCGAGCGCAGCGAGATCCGGCGGCGCCGGATCGCGCGAGAGGAGCAGCGCGGCGTGGGTGCGGCGGGCGCTGCTGCCGGGCGTCGGCCAGATGCCCGAGAGGACGAGGCGATCCTTGGCGCGCGTCATCGCCACGTAGAGCGTGCGCACGCGCTCGGCGTCGGCGACCTGGTCGCGCCCGAGGACCCGGTCGGACCAGCCGAGGGTCGCGGCCGACGGTTGCAGCAGCCAGTACTCGGCGCCGTCCTCGAGGAGCGCCACGTCCGCCGGCTCCGTCTCCGCCCCGCGCCCACCCTCCTTGTGATGCTGGAGCAGGTAGACGTGACGGAAGTCGAGGCCCTTGGCCTTGTGGATGGTGAGCACGTGCACCGCGTTCTCGGTCGCGTCCCGGGGGCGCCCCTCCTCCTCCTCGCGCGCCTCAGCCACGGCGCCGCGCAGCTCCGCGAGGAGCGCGGCCACGTCGCCCCCGCTCGCCTCGAGGGCCAGGGCGAGCGTGCGCAGCAGGCGGTCCAGGTTCGCGATGCGATACGCACCGAGGTGTCGAGCCGACTCGGTGGCCTCGAACGCGAGGAGCCGGCGCAGGCGCTCGGCGAAGACGTCCGGCGGCTCCGACTCGAACCACGCGCGCGCCCGGGCGAGGCCGTCGAGCGCGGCGACCAGACTGTTGTCCCAGCCGCGCACCCGCCCGATCCCGGGGATCTCGTCCGAAAGCGTAGCGGCCGCGCGCTCCGCGATCCCGCGCAGACGCTCGAGGAGCGCGTCGTCGCCGCCGTGGAGGCTCCCCACGAGCGTCGGGAAGTCCTCGCGCCAGAGCGGCACGAGCGCCGCGTCGGGAACGCCCACCGCGGGGGAGCGCAGCCAGGTGACGAGCGCGAGGTGGTCGTTGGGGTCCAAGATGCAGCGCAGCAGCGCCTGCGCGTCGATGATCTCGCGGCGGCGGTAGTAGCTCCGGTCGCGCTCGACGACGTAGGGGATCCCCGCGTCGCGCAGCGCGTCGAGATACACGTCGAAGTCGCCGGTGCTTCGGAACAGGAGCGCCACGTCGCGCCACGCGACCCCGTGGTCGCGCGCGAGGTCGAGGAGGTTTCGAGCGAGCGCGCGCGCCTCGAGCTCCGCCGCGTCGGCGACGCGGGGCGTCTGCCACGCGCCGTCCGCGTCCCGCGTCCAGGTCACCCAGTGCTCGACGGGCGCGAAACCCCTGGCCGAGAAGCCCCCGCGGCCGCGACGCTCCTCGCAGGCGTGGAGCCGCTCGTAGCGCGGCTGGAGACCCTCCTCCTCGCGCATCACGGGCGCGATCACCCCGTCCACCTCGGCGAGGATCGCGGGCACGGAGCGGAAGTTCACGACCAGGCGCCGGCGCGCCTCGCCCGCCTCGGCCTCGATCCGGCGCACGAAGCGGTCGTAGGCCCGTAGATCCGCGTTGCGCCAGCCGTAGATCGACTGTTTCGGGTCGCCCACCAGGAAGAGGACCGGGCGCTCCTCGCGCGGACCCGCGAGCGCGATCTCGGCGAGGAGATCGCACTGGATCTGGTCCGTGTCCTGGAACTCGTCCACCAGGAGCTGGTCGATGCGGCGTCGCAGGCGCGCGGCGACCTCCGGGTGGCGGACCGCGAGGTCGCGCGCGTCGCGCAGGAGCGCCGTGTAGGTCTCGACGCCGCGCTCGCGGAGCGCGCGCGTAGCCTCCGCGAGGAGGGGATGCAGCACGCGGCGCGCGAGCTCGAGGAGGTGGAGGTCGAGGCCCAGCGCGTGGTCGAGGGCGCGGCGGAGCGACCGCGCGCGAGGGGCGAGCTCCGGGACCCGTGCGCCGAGCACTTCCTCCTCGGTCTGATTGAGTTTCCCGCGAGTCCAGTCGTCGAGCCGTGCGAGGGCCGGAGCGGTCCAGCGCTCGCCCAGCCGTTCCAGGACGCGGGCGAGCTCGTCGCGCGTCTCGGTCGCCGCACCGAGGAGGACCGGGCTCTCCGCGATCGCCTGCGCCGCCGCCGCCGACCCGGTTGCCCGCCGGGAGCCCACGAGAGCGTCCGTCCCGAGCTCCCGCACCTCCAGGGTCCGCCGCGCCAGGCCCTCGCAGAAGGCGCGGATCCGCACGGGAGTGAGCGGCGACCCTGCGAGGGCCTCGGGCGGGATCGCCTCGCGCACCAGCACGCCGAGCGCCTGCTCGACGAGCGGCGGGCCCACCTCCACGGCGAGCGCGACGAAGTCGGGGTCGCCCGGCTCGCGGAGCGCCGCGGCGAGCTTCGCCTCCATCACCTCGCGCACGACCCCGGCGAAGCGCGTCTCGCTCGCGTCCACCTGGAAGTAGGGATGCACGCCCGCCTGGAGCGGGTGCTCGCGCAGGATGCGATGACACCAGGCGTGGATGGTGCAGACGCTGAGGGCGTCGAGACCGCCGAGGAGCGCTCGGGCGCGGAGTGCACGCTCCGCGGCGGAGGCGGGGAGCGCGCGCGACGCGAAGCTCGCGGGGGGCGCGCCGGCGAGGACGTCGCGCAGCAGCTCCGCCACGCGTGAGGCCATCTCGGCAGCCGCCGCCTCGGTGAAGGTGATCGCGACGACCCCGCGCAGCACCCGGGCCGCCACCTCCTCGCTCCCGATCTCGCCCGTGCGCGAGGCGCGGAGCTCCGTGCTCGCCCGCTCCCAGCCCGGGCCGAGGCACCACCCCGCGATGCGCCCCACCAGGACGGTGGTCTTCCCCGTGCCGGCGCCCGCCTCGAGGACGAGCGGGCGGTCGAACTCGCTCTGCACGAGCTCGCGCGCGGCCTCGTCGTCGCGGCGCGCCGCGGCCGCGTCCCTGGAGCCCGGAGCCGCTCCCGAAACCGCGGCGAAGGAGGGTCCGCTCACCGCTCCACCCTCCCGAGGTCGAAGACGGCGACGAGCGCGCTCTCCGCGTCGCTGAGATCCTCGCGCTTCCCGCTCCGCGCGCGCTCCACGAAGCGCAGCAGGCGCCGACGCGTCGCGCTGTCGCCTCGTACACACGCCTGGGACACCGTGCACCAATCGCAGGTCTTCGGCTCCTTGCCGCCGTCGGGCGTCACGAGGCGCGGGAAGAAGCTCCCGAGGTCGAAGGCGCCGAGCAGCGCCGCCACGGACCCCGCGAACGCCTCGCGGACCTCCCGGTCGTCGTGCGCGACGCGGAGCTCGGCGGCATCCTCGGGAAGCTCGGGCTTCGCGAAGAAGTAGCGGCCCAGGGCCACGCCCGGGTCCGCGAAGGCGTAGGCCGCGGCCTGGAGCCAGGTCCCCGCGCCGACGCCCTCGAGAAGCTTCCTCCGGCGGCTCGCCTCGGTCTTCTGACCGTCGCTCGGATCCTTGCCGCCCTTGTAGTCCGTGAGGCGGAGCCCCGCGTCGGCGCGGTCCGCGCGGAAACGCACGCGGCGCGGCCGCCCCCTCGCGTCGCACACCTCCACCTCGCCGTGCACCTCGCTCCCGAGCACTCCGTGCAGCACGCCCGCCGGGCCCCACTCGAGCCGGCGCACGCGTTCCACCCGGGACTCGACCGCCGCGACCAGGAGCCGCTCGAAGCCGGGGAGCGCGATGCCCCCGGCGCGCAGGACCCCCCGCGCCTCCTCGTGCAGGATCGCGTCGAGGCGCTCCCGCGCCGGCCAGGGCACGTCGCGCCCCGCCGCGTGCGCGAGATCCGCGCGGTCTCGCGGTGTCTCGCCCAGCGCGTCGTCCACGATGCGCTCGAGCGTCCGGTGGAGGAGGTTCCCGACGAGGAGCGGACTCGCCGAGGGGAGCGCCTCGAGAGCGTCGGGCACGGCCTCGATGCGGAGGATCCGCTCGAGGAAGCTCTGCCACGGGCAGCGCGCGAGGTGTTCCAGCGCCGTCACGAAGACCGGTGCGTGACGCGGATCGGCGTCGCCGCCGAGCGGACCGACGAAGCCGAGCCACGGTCCGAGCTCGCCGCGCCGCGGGCTCGCGTCCATCTCGTCCAGGATCGCCACGCGCACCCGCGCGAGGTCGGATGCCTCCACCCACGCACGCCCGCCCGGGAGCTCGCGTCGAGCCTCGTCGAGGGCGAGGGCGAATGCGGACCCGAACTCCGCCGGCGTGCCGTACAGCCCGGCGCGGATCGCGTGCTCGAAGGCCGGGCGCGGCGCGGCCGCGCCGTCCAGGGTCGGCGTCGCGGCCGGCGGTGCGAAGACGGACGGAGCGAGCGGCGCCTCCCCGCCCGCCGCCTGCAATAACCCTTCCACGAGGGGCGAAGCCGTCTTCTCCTTGCCGTCGTCGCTGAGCGCCTGCCAGGAGAGCGCGACCCGCGGCGCAGCGGAGACGAGCTGCGCGAAGAGGTAGCGCTCCTCGTCGAAGCCGCGCGCCTTCACGGGCACGTCGGGGAGGACCGCCGCCAGCGCACGCCGCAGCGCGTCGGGGAGGAGCGGGTCCTCGCTCACGCGCCGGGGGAAGAGGTCGCGGTTCAGGCCGAGCACGAAGAGGTGATCGAAGGTGTGGGCGCGCGCCTCGACCACCGAGAGGACGCGCACGCCCCCTCCGGCCCCGCCGAGAGCATCGACCCCCACGTCGCGGAGCTCGCGATCGAGGAGCAGCACGAACTCCGGGAACGAGACGCGCAGCGCCCCCCCGAGCTCCGCGCGCAGCGCGTCGATCCGCTCGCGCGTCTCGACCGGCCCCGACCGGTCGCTCCACCCGAGGGCATCGAGGAGGGAAGCCAGGCGCGCGAAGTGCTCGGCGAGGGGCGCCTCTTCGGGCCACCGCCCGAGACCCTCGATGCACGCGCGCGCCCGCTCGACGGCTGCTTCGAGGAGAGCCCGGTGAAGCGAGCGACGCGTCGCACGGAGCGCCGCGCCCCGCGGCTGCTCGGCGTCCGCCGTCTCTTCCAGACCGTCGGCATCGCCCGCCGACTCGAGCCCGCGGCGCACGGGAAGCGGCAGCCAATCCTCTGCGCCGAGCACGCCGTCCAGTTCGAGCTGGGCGGCCGCGCCGAGGCGCCCGGCGCCGAGCGCGTGGAGCCCGATCCGCAGGTCCGCGCGCCGCGCCCGCGCGAGCGCTCCCTCCCCCTCCTCGCGAAGCCCGGGCAGCGCGTCGAGCCAGCGGTCCACCGTGAGCGAATCGCGCTCGCGCAGCAGATCGAGGAGCGCGCGCGCGCGCCGGCCTGCCGGACCGAGCAGGCCCGGGCTCCCCGGCGCTCCGGAGAACGGGATCCCGAGGCGCCGGAGCTGCACGCGCAGCGCGAGCGCGTAGGGGGAGAGCTCGCGCGCCACGATGCCGATGCGCTCGGGACGTGCGCCTGCGTCGAGGAGTGCGCGGATCCGCTCGGCCGCGGCGCGCACCTCGGCCTGCGCGCCGGGCGCACGCAGGAGCGAGACCTCGGGAGCGCTCGACGCCGCAGTCCCCGCGCCGCTCGCCTCGGGCGCGACGCCTCGCAGCCGCTCGCGCAGGCGCGCCGTGAAGACCACGCCGGAGGACGACGTGCCCGGCGCGGCGGGATCGTCGGGGTGGTCGAGCAGGATCCGCGCGCCGCGCAGGCGCGCGAGCGACTCGAGGAGATCGAGCTGCACCGCGGTCAGGTCGGCGAAGCCGTGGACCAGGATCGCGCGCGCCGGGAGCGCGCCCTCGGGATCGCGTTCGAAGGCCTCGCGCGCGCGGCGGAAGAGATGGGATCGGTGCTCGACCCCCTGCGCCGCGAGCGTCGCCCCGGTCCGCGCGGCGACCCGGACCATGGCGCGCGCCAGCGCCGGAGCGCCGACCTCGACGAGCGCTTCGTCCACGGCGTCGGCGTGGTGCGCCTCGAAGCCCGCGTCGAGGAGGTCCGCGACGCTCGCGGCCACGACGCCGTAGCCGTCGCTCAGCCGATCGAGCGCGGCGCGCAGCGCGTCGTCCTTGCGTGCGAGCGCTCGCACCACGATCGGGAAGAGCGCGTCGCCCCCGGGCGCGCCCTCCCCGGCGCGCCTCAGGATCTCGAAGGCGAGGCCGCGCAGGGTGTGGACGGCGATCCCCACCACCGATCCGCACTCCGCCACGATCCGGGCGGCCACGTGCTCGCGCAGGCTCCGCGAGGGCACGACCAAGCGCACGGGGCGAGCGAGAAGGGAGGGGTCGCGGCGCGCCTCGCCGGCGAGGCGCGTGATCTCGGCGAGGAGTGCGGATTCGGTCGCGCGGGCCCCCCGAACGATCCGGACGGCACCCCGCCTTTCCGCCGCGTCCCCGCCGGTCCCCATCTCCGCCATGGTATCGCCGAGTCTGCGCGGCGGCCGTGACGGACACGGTCACACCTCCGGCTCGTCGGCTCCCCCGGTCGAACGGATGCGAGAATGATTCAGGTGACCCTCGACACCGGCGAATCCGTCTCGGCGATGTGCGAGAATCGTGACCGCTCCATGCGCGACGCGGTCAGCTGGATGACGGTTCTCCTCGGTCTGTCGGCGGCGGCCGGCAGCCCCTCCCCTGCCCTCGCGCGCCCCTTCAAGATCGGAGAGGTGGAGGGGGTCGCAAACGTCGAGCTGAGCTACGGGCTGCTGGCGCGGGTCGAGGATCGCGACCCGCACCTGGTGGCGATCGCGAACGGCGGAAGCGCCGAGTCGGCCAACTTCGACGACGGAGACCTCAATTACGACGAGGGAATCGTCTCGAAC
>DASRUS010000059.1:0-2966 GCA_035687825.1 Myxococcota bacterium
GAGTCCCGCTCCGACGACCATGAGGCCCGTCACGGCGCCGCCCTCGAAGGCGAGGGCGAAGGCGGGCCGGAAGCCCCCGTGTGCCGCCTCCGCCACGCGCACGTTGGCGCGCACGGAGACGTTCATGCCGATGAAGCCCGCCAGGGCGCTGGCCAGGGCGCCCAGGGCGAAGCCGCCCGCCGTCCACGCGCCGAGGAACACGGCGAGCAGCACGAAGATGGGCGCCCCCACGAGCGACACCGTCCGGTACTGCCGGCGCAAGAAGGCCGAGGCCCCGGTCTCGATGGCGGCCGCGACCTCGAGGGCGCGCGGATTCGTGGCCGGCGCCGCCAGCACGCGTCGGTAGAGGAGCGCGGCGGCCACCAGGGCGAGGACGGCGGCTCCGAGGGCGATCGAGGTCGTGGGCATGGGCGTCTCCCGCAATCGAGGGGGTCTCGAGGTCGGAGCGGCGGAGGCAGGGGTCGAACGGCGGCGGCACTGTAGAGGGCTGCCGGGGCGTTTTCCAGTGAGATCCCGCTCCCGTCGCTCGCGGCCGGAGCTCTGGATCCCCGAGGGGACGAGGGCCGATCCGGAGCGCAGCCGCCCCCCCTCCCCCACGGAGGTCCGCGCGGGGTACTCTGGCCGCGGCCATGTCCCATGCGCACCCCCCGCGCCATTTCCCGGCCGTGCCCCCGCGCCACCGGCTCGTCTCGGTGGCGGCGTACGCGAGCCCCATCGAGGCGCACCTCGCGCGCTCGCGTCTCGAAGCCTCGGGCATCCACGCGTTCGTCGCCGACGAGCACATCGTCGCGGTCCACTGGCTCTGCTCGAGCGCCGTGGGCGGCGTGAAGGTGCAGGTGCGGCTGCGCGATCTCGACGCGGCGCGGCGCCTCCTCGAGGCTCCCGCCATCCGCAGCTCGCGTTCGGCGCGCTTCGTGACGGACGACCTCTCGGCGCCGCGCTGCCCTCACTGCGGATCGCTCGAGCTGGAGCGTCGCTACGCACGGCGCCTGAGCTTCGCGTCCGCCCTCCTGCTCGGCTTCCCGCTCTTGTGGCCGCGCCGGCGCGCGCGCTGCCGCACCTGCGGCGCGCACTGGCGCCTGCGGAGCCCGGGGCTCTGGAGCCGGGAGCGCGGCGCCGAAGGCATCGCGCGGGCGCCAGCGCCGCCCGCGTGAGCGGCCCGCGCCTCACGCCACCCGCGCGAGCAGCTCCACCATCTCCTGCCGCGCGGGACCCTGCAGCTCCGCGGGCGGCAGCGTCTCGCGCGTGCGCCACGTGGCGAGGATCCTCCCGAACACCGCGGGATCGGCGACGAGCGCGTCCGGGGCCGAGAGCAGGTTGAAGCTCCGCACGAAGGCGCGCAGCACGGCGGCGTCCGTGCGCAGCGCGGGGAGGAGCCCCTCCCGGATCACGGAGCGCATGAACGCGCGCGGGTCTATGCGCGCGCCGGGATCCGACGAGACGGGCGCGTCCGGCTCCTCGCCGGCCCGTTGCGCCGCCGCCACGCGGCGGGCTTCACGATCCTGCTCGCGCGCGGCGGTGTACCACGGGCCGAGCTCGCGCTCCGTCGCCTCGTGGAACGCGCGCGCCCGGGCCACGGGATCGGCCGGGTGCGCGCGCAGCGCGTCGAGGAGCGCGTACGCGTGCACGAAGGCGAGCGTGCAGCCGCGCCCGTAGAGCGGATTCGTGTGGATCGCCGCGTCTCCCACCGCGTGCACGCCGAGCGCCACGGGCTCGCCGCCCCGCACGAAGCGCGCCCGGCGGTTGCGCAGGTTGCGCATGCCGCGCACGGGGCTCACCGGCTCCGAGCGCGCGGGGTCGAGCCAGGCGCGGAGCGCGGGGAGCGCGCGCGCCGCCGCGTCGAACGCGCGCGGGCGCAGGATCGCGCGCAGCGGCTCGTCCTCGGGCGAGGCCGCCAGCGTCACCGAGAAGATGCCCGAGTCGCCCGGGAAGATCGCGTACTTCATGTAGCCGAGGTCGGCGCCCACGAGCGTGGCCGAGCTCGGGGGATGCCCACCGGGACGTAGCCTGTGGAAGCGCGAGCAGTAGAAGATGCCGCAGTCCTCGGACTCCTCCTCCACCGGCGCGGCGCCGATCCCGGCGAGCCAGCGCGGAAGCTTCGAGCGGCGCCCGCTGGCGTCCACGACGAGATCCGCGCGGCTCTCCCACGCCCCGCCGTCGCCGCGCACGCGCACGCCGACCACGCGGGGCAGGCCCGTCGCCGCATCGAGCTCGCCGACGAGCCCCTCCACGCGCGCACCCGAATGCCAGCGCACGTGGCGCGCCGACTCGACCAGGCGTCGCGCCACCCACTCGAAGGTGATGCGCCGGCACGCGAGCAGCACGAGCTCCTCGTCGCCGGGCTCGGGACGGAAGTCGCGCAGCGTGGGCGGCAGATCGGAGCCGAAGCGCACCTCGTACGCTCCGTGCTCGAGGAGCGCCGCGTGGAAATCGGGCAGCCGCGCGAGGAGCAGGTTCCGCAGCCGCGCCAGGAACGCGTGGGAGTGCCAGACCTGGGGCGCGCCGCGCCGGTCCCAGCGCTCGAACGCCTGCATGGGGCTCGCGGGCAGCGGGGTCGCGTCCCCCTCCAGCACCTCGACCTCGCAGCCTTCGCGCGAGAGCGCCAGCGCCACCGCCAGACCCGCCGCCCCTCCACCGATCACGATCACCCGCACGCGCGCTCCCTCGTCCCTCGAAGCGGGTTCAGGATAACGAAGCGCGCGGAGGAGCGCGGATCGTCGTGCGCGCGCCGGGCCCCTGAGCGACGCCTCTCCGGGCGCGCAACCCGACCCGCGTCGAGCCCGGAGTCCCGCGCGCCCGAAGCGAAGGAGCGAAGGGGCCCGGCGCGCGCAGGCGGCGGGCGCCACGCTAGCCTCGCGGGTCATGTCGGGGATCGCGCGCCGCTCCGGGTTCGTGGAGTCCGCAGGCGAGCACCTCTACTTCGAGTGCGTGGGCCGCGGCGATCCCCTCGTGCTCTGCCACGGCGC
>DASRUS010000060.1:0-4472 GCA_035687825.1 Myxococcota bacterium
ACCGCCTTCGCGTGGTCGAAGCGCCCGCGCCGGGCGGTCAGCACCACGTCGGCGCGCGAGTCGCGGCTTCCCACGAACGTCATGTCGGTGACGATCAGCGTGTGCCGGATGGAGGAGTCCGCGCCCCGCGCCGCGGGCGCAAACGTCACGATCAGCGCCGCGAGGGCGCTCCGCGAGAGCATTCGCTTCAACGAGGGATCTCCCCTTGCGGGGGGCGGGTTGTGAGATGGGAGTGGCAAAGGACCGGCCAGAATTCGCACACCATGCAAAAACTATACCGGCCGCAGATCAGCCCTACAAGGGAACTCTTCCCCGTGCGGCCGAAAGCCTCGTGACTCTCAGTCCGTGTGACCGAACATCGAGCGGTACGGCTCGTGGGATCCGATCCAGTGGGCGGGGCGCAGGATCAGATAGTCGATCATGAAGCCCACCGGGTGCAGGGCGTAGGCCACGATGCGCAGGGGGTGGCCCGCGCGCTGGGGGTCGTACTCGTCCGCGCGCGCCGCGCCGGAAGAGGCGAGCAGCGCCACGAGGGTGGCGAGGAGAACCCTGCGCACGCCGCGGACGCGCTCTGTGGTGGCTTCGCTCTGGTCCATCGCATGGCCTCCCGCGCGCGCACCGCGGGGGGTGCGCACGCCTCCAGAATATCCCCTGGCGCGGTGTCCCGCGAGCCCGTCAAGAATCCAACGCCAGGATCGTGCCCGCGCCGGCCACGCGTTCGAACGCCGCCCGCACCTCCCGGCGCACCGCGGCCATCCGCTCCAGGAACGCTTCGGCGCCCCGGTCCCCTTCCACGAGCCACGCCACCACCGCGAGGGTCTCGGGATCCGTGACGAGGTGCTCCACGGCGCGCCCGGCGACCACGCGCGTGCGCGCCTCGACCCGCCGGAGCCAGCGGTAGCTCGCGAGGATCCTCTCGGTTCCCTCGCCGCCCGCCGCGGCCCGGAGCAGGGAGGGGATGCTCGCGTCCGCCGCGCGCACCAAAGCCGGCCCGCGCTCCAGCATGCCCGCGCCGGCCAGGAACTCCACGTCCATGATGCCCCCCGCGCCCGTCTTGAACGCGATCCGGCCCGGACCCTCGCGCGCGCGCTCGGCGTGCACGCGTCGGCGCAGGTCGGCCACGTACTCCCACGGCTCGGCCCCCCGCGCGAGGACGGCGTCGCGCAGCTGATCGAGGCGGGCCTGCCCGCCCCCGCCGTCCCCGGCGATCACGCGCGAGCGCAGGAGCGCCAGGTGCTCCCAGGTCTGCGCCTGCTCGAGCTGGTAGTGCTCGAAGCCCTCGAACGTCGTGACGAGCGCTCCCTGGTGACCCGACGGACGCAGCCGCGCGTCCACCGTATACGCGACCCCCGCCCCGGTCATCGTCGTGAGCTGGCCCACCAGCCGCTGCACCACGCGCGAGGCGGCGGCGAGCTCCGAGGCATCCCCCGGGTGCAGGAACACGAGATCGAGGTCCGAGTGGTACGTGAACTCGCGCCCGGCGAGCTTGCCCATCGCGACGACGCACGGGCTCGCGCCGCCGGCGCGAGACTCCGCCGCGCGCAGCGAGCGCGCCACGAGGGTCTCGGCGAGGATGGAGAGGAAGCGGGAGACGTCCTCGAAGGGAACCGCGTCCGCCAGGTCGAGGCACGCGGCCAGCAGCGTCTCCTCGCGACGCAGCAGGCGGATCTCGTCGAGGAACGCCTCGAGATCGGGGCCCGGCGGCCTGCACGCCAGCGCCTCGAGCTCCCGGGCGCGCTCCTCGAGGAAGCCCGCGTCGAGCCCGCGCAGGCGCTGCACGAGCGATCCCCGCCGGGCCAGGAAGCCCGCCGCCTCGCCGTTCGCGGCGAGGAGCCGTGCGAGACCGCGCACGACCTCCGGCGCGAGGTCGAGCCCGGCGGCGCCGTGACGCTCGAGGAAATCCGCCGCCTGCCGCTCGAAGCGCGCCCCGAGCGGCGCCTTCGCGACCTCGTCGTGCAGCGCGTCGGCGAAGCTTCCCCTCACGCGGGCTCCTGCAGCACGAGCGCCTCGAAGGGCTCGCGCACCTGCACGCGCACGGCGGTCCAATCCTCCAGCAGGCGCTCCCGTGCGCGCGCGACCGAGGCATCGGCGTAGCCCATGCGCCGCGCGAGCCTGCGCTGCTCCGCGGGATCGCGGGGGAAGGCGTGCACCTGGCGCTCCTCCGCGAGCTGCGCCGCGTGCTCCGCGCGGCGCAGCCAGAGGTAGGCGTCCGCGAGCGAACGCGCGACGTCGGCCGCGAGGATCCCGAAGCGGGCCAGGGCGTCGAGCGCCTCGAGCACGTTGCCGGTGCGGAGCTCCGGGTGGCCCCCGGCGTAGAAGAGCTGGAGCGCCTGCACCAGGAACTCGACGTCGCGGATCCCGCCGGGGCCCTCCTTCAGGTCCGCTTCCAGATCGCGGCGCTGCGCGCGGCGCTCCTCCTCGATGCGGGCCTTCATCGCCCGCACCGCGCGCAGCGCCCCGGGGTCGATGGAGCGGCGGTACACGAAGGGCTCCACGCCGCGCACGAACTCCTCCGCCACGGCCGCGGGCCCGGCGAGCGGGCGCAGGCGCAGCAGCATCTGGCGCTCCCACTCGGCGCCGAAGCCTTCGTAGTAGTCGAGCGCGGCGCTCACGGAGTTCGCGAGAGCGCCCGTGTCCCCTTCCGGTCGAAGATCGAGGTCCACGCGGTACGCGAAGCCGTCCTCGCCGGGCTCCTCGAGCTGGCGCTTGAAGACGCGCACGAGGCGCGACACCGA
The DNA here is from genome assembly GCA_035687825.1 of Myxococcota bacterium. Classification (GTDB taxonomy): domain Bacteria; phylum Myxococcota_A; class UBA9160; order UBA9160; family DASRUS01; genus DASRUS01. The sequence continues at coordinate 2,736 of DASRUS010000060.1, forward strand.
GCGGTTTCGCTCGAGGTCCGCGTCGCCCTCGGGGGCTTCGTAGACGAAGAGCAGATCCACGTCCGAGGAGAAGTTGAGCTCGCGCCCGCCGAGCTTGCCGAGCGCGAAGAGCGCGGGGGGCGCGACGCCCGTCTCCCGCGCGGCGAGGTCGAGCGCGGCGTCGAGGCAATGGTCCGCGAGGTCCGAGAGCTCGCGGAGACTCTGCGCGAAGGGTCGCCCCGCGAGGTCGCGCGCCGCGATGCGGACCAGGCCGCGGTACTTCGCCGCCCGCACGCCCGCCCAATCGGCCGGGGGCGGCCGCGCCGGGGCCGGGCCCGGTGGATCGCCCGAGAGCTCCTCGGCGAGCTCCGGCTGGCGGATCAGCAGGCGCGCCAGGAAGTTGCTCGAGCCGAGCACGCGCGCCGCCCCGGCGAGCGCCGCCGGTGCGAGCCCCGCGCCTGCCCGCTCGCGCGCCGCCAGGGCCAGCTCGCAGAGCGCCTCCGCGCCGAAGCCGGGGCGCGCGCTCGCGAGGAGCGCCGGCGCCCAGCGCGCCACGTGTGCCTCGAGGTCGGGATCCACGGCGGCCGCCTCGAAGGCCCGCGCCGCGCGCTGCGGATCGGCCTCCCCGACCGCGGCCAGGAGCTCCGCCTCGGCGCTCCCCGCGCGCAGACCCTCCACGAAGCGAGCCGCCAGCGCCTGCATGCCGCGCGGACTCTAGCAGGCGTTGGTCGACACAAGATAGTGTCGGGCCCACCCAGCCTCGCCCGACTCGCTAGGCATCCACCACGCGCGTGGTCTTGTAGCCGGAGCGCGGGAGCGAGCCCCGCTCCACGATCTCCACCCGGGCCTCGGCGCCGAGCCGCTGCGCGATCGCCGCGGCGCAGCGCCCCGCGATCGCGTCGCGGTCACCCTCCGCGAGCTCCACGCGCACGCGCAGCGGACCGGGCTCGCCGGCGCGCGGCCGCACCACCACCCACTCGAGGGAGGGCTTCGTCACCGCCTCCACCGTGCGCAGCGCGCCCTCGATCTCCGAGGCCTGGAAGCGCTTGCCCTGCGCCGCGAGGAGGTCCTTGAAGCGACCGCCCCAGAAGCCCCGGATCGTCGTCTCGCCGCAGGCGCAGGGCGCGCGCGTGAGGGAGCACGCCTCCTCGAGATCGTAGCGCAGGAGCGCCCCATCGCGGTCGAGCGTCGTCACGACCAGGTCGCCCCATTCGCCTTCCGGGACCTCGCGCCCCGTCTCGGGGTCCACCGCCTGCACGAGGGCGCGGTCCTCGTTCAGGTGCGCCCCCGGTGCGCCGCAGCTCCCGCCCAGGTAGGCGAAGCATTCCAGGCCGGCGGTCATGAGCGGAATCCCCTTGCCGCCCGGGAGCGAGGGGATCTTGAGCCCCACGTCCTTCATGGGATCCAGCTTCAGCTTCGCGCTCACCTCGAAGTAGCGGCCGAGGGAGAAGCCCACGAACGGGATGTCGGGCTGGAAGCGCATCCAGGCCCGGATCCCCTGCTCCGCGAGCTCGTCCGTGTCGGGCGGCGGCACCCAGAGGTTCACGAGGCCGAAGTACTCGTAGGCGCCGGAGAGGAGCATCCCGCCGCCGTACAGGTACGCCGGGTGCGCGTGCGTGACGAGCATGCCCGGGCGCCAGCCGGTCCGCCAGAAGTTCCGCGCCGCGGATTCGTACTCGAACGCGAGGTCGCGGCGCGTCCACATCGTGACGGTGGGCGTCCCCGTGGTCCCGGTGGAGGTCCCGATGCGCACGCAGC
>DASRUS010000061.1:0-8561 GCA_035687825.1 Myxococcota bacterium
GGCCTTCGCGAGCGTCTCGAACCACTCGGCCACGTCCTTGAAGCCCTCGTCGCGCGCGCTGCGCGCCATGCCCGGGTACATCTCGGTGTACTCGTAGGTCTCGCCCGCCACCGCCGAGGCGAGGTTCTTGTCGGTCGAGCCAAAGGGCTTGTCCGTGACGGGGTCGCCGACGGGCTTCAGGTGGTCCAGGTGGCCGTGGGCGTGGCCCGTCTCGGCCTCGGCCGTGTCGCGGAACAGGCCGCCCACGTCGGGGTAGCCCTCGATGTCCGCCTGGCGCGCGAAGTAGAGGTAGCGGCGGTTCGCCTGGGACTCGCCGGCGAACGCCTCCTTCAGGTTCTGGTGGGTCTTGCTCCCCTTGAGTGCAGCCATCGGACCTCTCCTCCCCGGCGTCGGAGCGCCGGTGCACGAAGCGGTGGAACCGGGATCTTGACCGAGGCCTGGCCAGAGGTCAATTTCGGGCTCACCCTCGGAGGCGCACCCGCACCGCCCGGAGGGACCATGACCGAGCCCACGCCCGCGACCCGCCTGGAGCACGACTCCATGGGCGAATTGGCCGTTCCCGCCGACGCGCTCTGGGGCGCCTCGACCCAGCGGGCGGTCCTGAACTTCCCCGTGAGCGGCGAGCGCTTCCCGCGCCGCTTCCTCCAGGCCCTGGGCCTCGTGAAGCGCGCGTGTGCCGGGGTGAACGCCGAGCTCGGTGTCCTGCCGCGCGAGCTCGCCCAGACGATCGAGGAGGCGGCGCGCGAGGTGGCGGAGGGCCTGCACGACGCGCACTTCCCGGTGGACGTCTTCCAGACCGGCTCGGGCACCTCCACGAACATGAACGCGAACGAGGTGATCGCGAACCGCGCCATGCGGCTGCGCCCCGCCGGGCAGGCCCGCATCCATCCCAACGACCACGTGAACGCGAGCCAGTCGTCGAACGACGTGATCCCGACCGCGCTCCACGTGGCGGCGCGCCTCGCGATCCACGAGGACCTCCTCCCGGCGCTGCGCCGCCTGCACGCGTGCCTGGTGCGCAAGGCGGGCGAGCTCGACGGCGTGGTCAAGCTCGGCCGCACGCATCTCATGGACGCGACGCCGGTGCGCGTGGGCCAGGAGCTCGCGGGCTTCGCGCGGCAGATCGAGCTCGGGATCGCTCGGCTGGAGGCGGCGAGCGAGGATCTCGCGGAGCTCGCCCTCGGCGGCACCGCGGTGGGCACGGGTCTCAACTGCCCCCCGGGCTTCGCCGCGCGCGCGATCGCGCGCCTCTCCCAGTGGACGGGGCTCGCGTTCCGCGAGGCGCGCGATCACTTCGAGGCCCAGGGCGCGCGCGACGCCGCGGTGCAGGCGAGCGGCGCGCTCAAGACGGTCGCCGTCGCGCTCTTCAAGCTCGCGAGCGACGTGCGCCTGCTCGCCTCGGGCCCGCGCGGCGGGATCGCGGAGCTCGTGCTCCCCGCGATCCAGCCGGGGTCCTCGATCATGCCGGGCAAGGTGAATCCCGTGCTCTGCGAGTCGGTGACGCAGGTGGCCGCGCAGGTGATCGGGAACGACGCCGCGATCACCGTGGGCGGCCTCTCGGGGCAGCTCGAGCTCAACACCTTCCTGCCCCTCATCACGCGGAACCTGCTCGAGTCGATCCGGCTCCTCGCGAACGTGTCGGGGCTCTTCGTGGACCGGTGCCTCGACGGGCTCGGCGCCGACGCGGAGCGCGCGTCCTCCCTGGTGGAGCGGAGCCTCGCCCTCGTGACGGCGCTCGTGCCCCGGCTCGGCTACGACGCCGCCGCGGAAATCGCGCAGGCCGCCTGGCGCAGCGGCCGCAGCGTGCGCGAGGTGTGCCTGGAGCGGAAGCTCCTGCCGCCGCAGGAGCTCGAGGCGCTGCTCGATCCGCGCCGGCAGACGGGCGCCTGACGCTCACGGGCCGCCGGTGGCGTCCTCGACGCGACGCATGAAGGCCAAAAGCTCCGCGCGCCGCGCGAGGAGGTTCGCGCCGCCCGGGATGCTGTCGCCCGCCAGGCTGCGGAGCATGGCGAAGACCGCGAGGTCGGCCATGCTGACGCGCTCCGAGTAGAAGAAGGGGCGGCCCGCGAGGAGGCGCACGAGATCCTGCAGCCGCTGGTCGAGCTCGTCGCGGATGCGCGCCGCGTCCGAGGGCCGCGCGGGGCTCTTCTCCGCGAAGCGCCGGCGCAACCGCGCCCCGAGCGAGCGCACGGCGTGCGTCAGGCCCACGGCCGGCGGATCCACCCCCGGACGCGCGTCCGCGAGCGCGCGTTGCACCGGAATGGCAACGCTCTGGGGCTGCGTGCCCTGCCAGCGCAGCCAGTACCAGAAGAAGGATTCGTCCGCCCACTCCTCGAGCCGCTGCTGCGCCGCCGCCGTGCGAGGATCGCTCGCGAGCAGCGGGGGGTCGGGAAAGCGCTCGTCCAGGCGGAGCAGGATCGCCGTCGAGTCGTGCACGCGCTCGCCGCCGAGGTCGAGGAGCGGGAGCAGCCCCGTCTCGGGGTTCCAGCGCCGGTAGTCCTCGGCCGTCTCCGGCTCGTGGAGCTCGAAGGGGAGACGCTTCAGGCGCAGCGCGCGCACGACCTTCTCGGTGAAGGGCGCGGCGCCCAGGCCGTAGAGGTGCAGCGTCGGCGTCACACGACCCCCGCCTCGCGCAGCCGCCGCGCCTCGGCGTCTCCGATGCCGAGCTCGCGCAGGATCTCCGCGGCGTGGGCGCCGAGCTCCGGGGCGGCGCTCCGCACGCGCGTGGGCGTACGCGAGAGCTTCGCCGCCGGGCCGACCACGGGCACGCTGCGCCCGCCGAGGGGCACCTCCTGGAGCATGTCGCGCTCGCGCACGTGCGGATCGCGCGCCGCCTCGGCGTAGCTGCGCACCGCCGCGGCCGGCACCCCCGCGCCGGAGAGCTCGCGCGCCGCGGCATCAGCGTCGCGGCTCGCGATCCACGCGCCGAGGAGCCGGTCCACCTCGCCGCGCCGGGCCAGGCGCGCGGGGGTGGTGGCGAAGTCCGGGTGCGCCCCGAGCTCCGGGCGCCCGAGCAGGGCCACGAGGCGCCGCCACTGCGAGTCGAGCAGCACGCCCGCCATGACGAAGCCGTCCCGCGCGCGGTAGCAGTTCGCGGGGGCGGCGATGCGGAACTCGTTCCCGAGGCGCGGCAGGTCCACGCCGAGCGCCCCCACCGTCAGGAAGCCCGGGGACTGGAAGAGCATCGCGTCCAGGAGCGACACATCCACGTGTTGACCCTCGCCGGTGAGGTCGCGATGGCGGAGCGCCGCGAGCACCGCGAGGGCGGCGTGCAGGCCGGCGAGGTCGTCGCCGAGGAAGGTGGGCGCCTTGACCGGCGATCCGCCCGGGTCGCCGTTCAGCGAGAGCCAGCCGCTCGCCGCCTGGGCCAGGGGATCGTAGCCCGGCCGCTCGCAGTCGGGGCCGAACTGGCCGAAGCCGCTGATCGAGACGTAGACCGCGCCGGGCCGCACGCCGCGGATTGCCTCCCAGCCGATCCCGAACGCGTCCGCGACCCCGGGGCGGAAGCTCTCGATCACGACGTCCGAGCGCGCGGCGAGGCGCAGGAAGAGTGCGCGGCCCTCGGCGCGGCGCACGTCGAGGGTGAGGCTGCGCTTGTTGCGGTTCACCGTGGCGTGCATGAACGAGACCGGCGGGTCGGTGCCCGGAAGGAGCGGCGGCGAGCGGCGCGCGACGTCGCCCTCGGGGTGCTCGACCTTGATCACGTCGGCGCCGAAGTCGGCGAGCAGGCAGGCGCACATGGGGCCCGCCCAGGTCGTCGCGATCTCGAGCACGCGCACGCCGGCGAGGGGGCCGGCGAGATCGTGGCGCGCCTCGCGGTAGAAGTGCTGCTTCTCCATCGGGGTTCGGCTCGCGTCAGACCGGCACGCGCGCTCCGCGCACGCAGGCCGCGGCGTCGCTCGCGAGCCAGACGACCACGCCTGCGATCGCGGAGGGCGGCGTCCACTTCGAGAAGTCGGCGCCAGGCATGGCCCGACGGTTCGCGGGCGTGTCGATGCTGGAGGGCAGGATCGCGTGGACGCGGAGCCCTCGCTCCGACACCTCCTGGTGCAGGGTGTCCGTCAGCACGAGCACCCCGTCCTTGGCGGCGGCGTAGGCGGCGAGGCCCGCGGGGCGGGTGAGGGCCGCCTGGGAGGCCACGTTCACCACGACGCCCCGCCCCCGGGCCAGCATGCCGGGCAGGATCGCGCGCGTGAGCGCCACGGCACTCCTCAGGTTCATCCGGTACATGAGATCCCAGACCTCGAGTGAAGTCTCGGAAACGCTCGAACCCCCGGCGAAGCCCCCCACGCCGTTCACGAGGACCTCCGCCAGACCCGCGGCGCGCGCGACGGCGTCCGCGCCGGCCTGCTCCGCCACGTCCGCCTCGGGGAGCGCGAGGCGGCCTTCGCGGAGCGCGTCCGCCCGGGCGCTGGCGAGGGCGTCGCGCTCCGCCGGGACGATCCAGGGCGCGACCACGCGATCGCCCGCCTCGAGGAAGGCGTCCACGACCGCGCGTCCGAGAGCGCCGGTGCCCCCGCTCACCACGACCGTGCGGGCGCCGGCGCTCAAACGCTGCGCCCCACGCCCAGCCGCTCCAGGCTCTCGCCCGCGGCGCGGCGCAGCTCGGGGTCGTCGGCCGCGCGGCCGGCCTCGCGCAGCGCGTCGAGGACCGGCGCGGGCAGGCGATCGGGATCCCCCGCGGCGAGCTCGCCGAGGGCGAGGGCTGCGAGGCGGCGCGCGATGGGATCGGTCTCGCTCTGCAGCGCGTCCGCGAGGCGCGCGGCCACCTCGGACGGCGGATCGACGAGGGCGGCGAGGGCCGTGAACGCCGCGCGACGGACCCCCACCGCAGGGTCCCGGCTCGCCGCCAAGAGCGTGCTCGCCGCGGCCGGAAGCTCCGGAGCGAGCTCGCGCAGGGCGAAGCTCGCCATGCGCCGCACCCCGGGGCGCTCGTCGCCGCGCACGAGGCCGAGCAGGAGCGGCAGCACCTCGCCCTGCAGGCGCCCGGCCGCGACGAGCAGGCGCGCCGCGCTCCAGCGCACCTCGCCCTCGGCGCTCGCCAGGGCTTCGACCAGGATCGGCAGCCACTTCGCCGCCGGCGGATCCACGCGCGCGAGGGTCTCTACGGCCGCGAAGCGGTGCGCGGGACGCGGGTCGTCGAGGCCGCGCCGGAGCAGCGCGAGGACGGCGCGGTCGCGCCGCGCGATCACCGCGAGGGCGTCCGAGGCCGCGCGCGCCACCGCGCGCTCGGGATCGCCGAGGGCTCGCGCGAGCGCGTCGGCCAAAAGGGTGGCCGCAGGGTCCGCCGCGGCCTCGCGGCAGGCGGCGCGCCGCACGGCGGGGTCCGGGTGGCGCAGGCGCTCGAGCGTCGGGTGGCTCACGCGAGCGTCCAGCGTGCGGAGAGCGGGGGGTCCGAGGGGCTCCGCCGCACGCGCCCCTCGCGCTCGAGCTTGAGGAGGTGTGAAGCCACGGACTGAGCGGCCGCGGCGTGGAGCGCCGCGGGGTAGGCCGCGTACACGAGCTGGACGATCCCAGGGATCGTGTCCGTGCGGTGCAGCGCCTCGAGGATCTGGCGCTCGCGCTCCCGGCGGTGGGCCAGGTACTCCCGCAGCTTCGCCGGGCCGTCGGCGATCGCGGGACCGTGCGCCGGGTAGATGCGCACCGGCGCCTCGGCCAGGAGCTTCTCGAGGGAGGCCAGGTAGTCGAGGAGGTCGCCGTTCTCGAGGGGGATCACGGTGGTGCCGACGCCGAGCACGTTGTCGCCCGAGAAGAGCGCGCGCTCCTCTTCGAGGAGGAAGCACAGATGGTCCGGGGCGTGGCCCGGCGTGAAGATCGCGCGCAGCGTCGCCCCCTCCGTGCGCACGACGCTGCCGTCCGCGAGAGGGGTGATCTCGAAGCCGTGTCGCTCGTCCACCCCGGGCCAGGGGAGCTTCGAGACGCGCAGCTCGCCGAATTGCTCGAGCACCGACGCGACGCCGCCGATGTGGTCCGGGTGCCCGTGCGTGAGCACGATCTCCTGGATCGCGCAGTCCGCGCGAGCGAGGGCCTCTTCGAGGACGGGCAGGTAGGCGGGGACGCCCTGGCCGGGGTCGAGGAGCAGGCGCCGCTTCCCCGTGCCCACGAGGTAGCTGTTGGTGCCCGGGCCGGTGAAGGGGCCCGGGTTCTGGCCGAGCGCCACCACCACGCGCTCGGACCAGACGTCCACGTCGGGGAGCGAGAGGCCGAGCATCACCGGCGCGGCGGAGCTCGTCATGCGCCGGCCACCGTCATGCGCGCCACGCGCAGCGTGGGCGCGGCGACGCGCCCGAGCCAGAGGAGGTCCGACCCCACCGCGTCCACCGCCGCGAGCATCTCGCCGAGGTTGCCCGCGATGGTGACCTCCTCCACCGGGTGCGCGATCTCGCCGTTCTCGATCCACAGGCCCGCCGCGCCCCGGGAGTAGTCGCCCGTCACGGGGTTGAAGCCCTGGCCGATGAGCTCGGTCACGAGGAGCCCGCGCCCGGTGGAGGCCACGATCTCCTCCGGCGTCTGCGTCCCGGGCTCGAGCCACAGGTTCGTCGGGCCCGCGCTCGGCGCGCCGGCCGCGGAGCGCACGGCGTTGCCCGTGGAGCGCAGCCCGAGCTTGCGGGCGGAGTAGCCGTCGAGGAGCCAGCTCCCGAGCCGGCCCCGCTCCACGAGCACGTTGCGGCGCGGGGGCAACCCCTCGCCGTCGAACGGATGGCTGCCGAGGCCGCCCGGCCGGCGGCCGTCGTCGATCACCGTCACGAGCTCGCTCGCGACGCGCTCGCCGAGCCGGTCCGCGAGGTAGGAGGCGTCGCGGTACACCGCGTAGCCCGAGAGGCAGCCCGCGAGCTGGACCAGGAGGCTCCGCGCCGTGCGCGGCTCGAAGACGATGGCCACCTCGCAGGTGGGCACGCGCCGGGCGCCGAGGCGCGCGAGCGCGCGGCGCGCCGCCTCGCGCCCCACGCGCGCGGCGTCGTCCAGGTCCGCGAGGCGGCGCGCGACGCTCCACCACGAGTCGCGCTGCATCGAGCCGTTCTCGGCGGCGACGGGCTCCGCATGGAGCGAGTGGCTCGCCGACGCGTAGGCGCCCAGGAAGCCGGCGGTGTTCCCGTACACGACCTCGGCGAACTGCGAGCTCGCCCCGGAGCCCTCGGAGTTCGCGATGCGCGGGTCGCACTCGCGCGCAGCGCGCTCGGCGCGGCGCGCCTCGGCGACGCGCGCCTCCACCGCGACGGCGCGGTCCGCGGGGTCGAAGAGCGCGAGGTCGTCCGGGGCCGCGCCGAAGCCGTCCTCCGGCAGGCCCGCGCACGGGTCCGGCGCGGTGGCGCCCGCCAGGGCGACGGCCTCGGCGGCCATGCGGTCGATGGACCCGGGGGCGAGGTCGCTCGTGGAGACGACCGCCGAGCGCCGGCCGCCGGGCCCCGCCACGAAGGCGCGGATCCCGAGGGTGCGCTCGCGCGCCTGGGTCACGAAGTCGATCTCCTCGCCCCGCACCCGACACTCGATCGTGTCGCGCTCGACCAGCAGCGCGTCCGCGGACTCGGCCCCGGCGCGGGTCGCGCCCTCGAGGGCCCGGCGCACCGCCTCCGCGCCGCGCAGGCCGGCGTCGGCGCGCAGCCTCATCCCTGCGTGCCCCCCACGGTGAGACCGTCCACGCGCAGCGTGGGAAGCCCCACGCCCACGGGCACCGACTGTCCGTCCTTGCCGCACGTACCGACGCCGCGGTCCAGCGCCAGGTCGTTGCCGATCCGCGAGACGCGCAGCAGCACGTCGGGGCCGTTGCCGATGAGCGTCGCGCCCTTCACGGGCGCGCCGAGGCGCCCGCCCTCGATGCGGTACGCCTCGTTCGCCGTGAAGACGAACTTCCCGCTCGTGATGTCCACCTGGCCGCCGCTGAACGAGACCGCGTAGATCCCGCGTTCAACGCTGCGCACGATCTCCTCGGGGTCGTCCTCGCCCGCCAGCATGAAGGTGTTCGTCATGCGGGGCATGGGCAGGTGCGCGTAGCTCTCGCGCCGACCGTTGCCCGTGGGCGCCATGCCCATGAGGCGCGCATTCAGGCGGTCCTGGAGGTAGCAGCGCAGGACGCCGTCCTCGATGAGGACCGTGCGCTGCGTGGGCGTCCCCTCGTCGTCCACGTTGAGCGAGCCGCGCCGCTGCGGGAGCGTCCCGTCGTCCACCACCGTCACGCCGCGCGCGGCCACGCGCTCGCCGATGCGCCCGGCGAAGGCCGAGGTGCCCTTGCGGTTGAAGTCGCCCTCGAGGCCGTGGCCCACGGCCTCGTGCAGCAGGACCCCCGGCCAGCCCGGGCCGAGCACCACGTCGAGGGTGCCCGCCGGGCACGGCTCGGCGTCGAGGTTCAGCACGGCCAGGCGCACCGCCTCCGCCACGAGGGGCTGCCAGCGCGCGGGATCGAGGAGCTCCGCGAGCTCGAAGCGGCCGCCGGCTCCCTGGCTTCCCACCTCGCGGCGCGATCCGCCCGGCTGCGCGGCGATCACCTGGACGTTGAGGCGCACCAGGGGCTGGACGTCGCCCACGAGCGTGCCGTCGCTCGCCGCGACGAGCACCACGCGGTG
>DASRUS010000062.1:0-4208 GCA_035687825.1 Myxococcota bacterium
GCCTGCAACCTCGTGGTGCTGCCGGCGCTAGTCGACTGGCGGATGCGGCCCCGCGCGCGCTGAGCCGCGGCACCGGCAGGTGACGCGCAACGCGGGGCGCGGACGCGCGACGCGCCGGGGGATCCAGCGCGCCATCGCCGGTCCCCGGGTCGCGGCGTGCGATCGTTGGCGCCGACCTTCGCCCGGCGTCCGTCACCGGGCCGTGACACGTCCCGGATATGCTCGGCACTCCTCTCTCGAGAGACGAGTGTCAGCGGAGGCGGATCGCATGCTGCGTGGGAAGCTGCTCCAGCTCTGCGTGGGCGCGTTCGCGCTGTGCGCCACCGCCGCGAGCGCGGGCGCCGAGCCGATCCGCATGGCCGTCACCGACATCTCCGGCCTCGAGATGCTCCAGGCCGAGTTCGGCGCGTTCCGAGACCTCCTCTCCAGGATCACGGGCCAGGAGGTCGCCTTCTATCCCGTGAGCAGCCGCACGGCGGCGGTGGAGGCGATGCGCGCCGAGCGGGTGGACTTCGTCCTCACCGGCCCGGCGGAGTACGTGGTCTTCCGCAACCTCGCGAAGGCGCGCCCCGTGGTGGGCTTCTCGCGGCCCGACTACTACTCCGCGCTCGTCACCCTGGCCGAGAGCGGCATCCACCGCCTCGCGCAGCTCGAGGGCAAGAAGGTGGCCTTCGGCCCGGTGGGATCCACCTCGGACCACCTCGCGCCGGCGCAGCTCCTGGCGGACGCCGGGCTGGATCCGCAGCGCGACGTGGTGGCCGTGCACATCGACCGCAACGTCGCCTGGGAGGCCCTGAAGCGCGGCGACGTGGCCGCGGTGGGCCTCGGCCAGCGCAAGCTCGCGATCGTCCGCGAGAAGGAGAAGGACCTCCCGCCCGGCGCGTTCCGCGTGATCGCCCGGGGCCCGGACCTTCCCAACGACGTGCTGGTCGCGGGACCCCACGTGCCCGCGCAGCAGGTCGAGCTCGTGAAGCGCACCTTCGTCGAGCACTCCTCCGAGCTCGTGGCGGCGATCCTCGCGGGCGACGAGAACCAGAAGTACCAGGGTATGCAGTTCGTCGGCAACGTGGACGACCACGACTACGACTACGTCCGCGCCATGTACCGGAGCATCGGCCGTCCGCAGTTCGCGGAGTTCGTGGGGGAGTGATGGCGGCGGCGCCGGCCCAGGCCCCGCACGCCGGCCGCGCGGACCTCGAGGTGCGCGGGCTCGTGAAGCGCTTCGGCGCGGACCCGCCGATCCTCGACGGGGTGGACCTCGTCGTGCCCCACGGCCAGTCCCTGGCGCTGCTCGGCAGCAACGGCGCGGGCAAGTCCACGCTGCTGCGCTGCTGCCTGCGCCTCGTGGAGCCCGAGGGCGGCGAGGTGAGGGTGCTCGGTCAGGACGTCCGGCGCCTCGGGCGCCAGGCGCTCCGGCGGCTTCGCTCGCGCGTCGGCTTCGTCTTCCAGCGACACAACCTCGTGCCGAGGCTCTCGGCGCTCACCAACGTGCTGCACGGCGCCCAGTCGCGCTCGCGCGGCCCGCGCGCCTGGTTCCAGGGTCTCGCCCCCCGCGCGCTGCGGGAGGAGGCCATGCGCTGCCTGGAGCTCGTGGGCCTGGCCCACATGGCGAGGCAGCGCGCCGACCGGCTCTCCGGCGGGCAGTCCCAGCGCGTCGCGATCGCGCGCATGCTGATGCAGCGCCCCGAGTTCGTGATCGCCGACGAGCCCGTGGCGAGCCTCGACCCCGCCGCGGGCGAGGAGGTGATGCGGCTCCTGGTGCGCCTGCTGCGCGAGCGCGACCTGACGCTGCTGTTCATCTCCCACGACCTGCGCCACGCCGTGGAGTTCGCGGACCGCGTGATCGGGCTGCGCGGCGGTCGCATCGAGCTCGACGGCCCCGCGGCGGAGCAGGATCCCGGGAGGCTCGCCGAGATCTATGAGTGACGCGGCCCTCCCCGGCGGATCCCTGGCGGCGGTCCCGCGCGCGCCCGCGCCCCCCGCGCGCTTCGAGCGACCGAGCCCCCTCGCGTTCCTCGTGAGCCTCGTCGCCCTCGCCTTTCTCGCGATCGCGGTGGACGGCGTGGGCGTCTCGCCGGGCGAGTTCGTGCGCGGCTTCCCGGGGATCGGGCGCATGCTCGCGCAGATGGTCCCCCTCGACCTGTCGCGCCTCGCCTTCGTGGGCCGGGCGCTGCTCGAGACCTTCCAGATGGCGGTGGTGGGGACCGTCTTCGGGATCGCCTGGGCGCTCCCCCTCGCGATCGTCGCCACCCGCAGCCAGACCCCGCACCCGATCCTCTACTACACCACGCGCGGCTTCATCTCCTTCGCGCGCACCGTGCCCGACCTGATCTGGGCGCTGGTCTTCGTGATCGCGGTGGGGCTCGGCCCCTTCGCGGGCATGCTCGCCATCATGGTGGACACGATCGGCTTCTGCGGGCGCTTCTTCGCCGAGTCCATGGAGGAGGTGGACCGCGGCCCGCAGGAGGCGCTCGAGTCCATCGGCGCGTCGCGCCTCGGCACCGTGGTGTGCGCGGTGCTGCCCGCGGCCTTGCCCGCGCTCATCAACACGGCGCTCTACAGCGTGGAGAAGGCGACCCGCGCCTCCGTGGTGCTCGGCCTGGTGGGCGCGGGCGGCATCGGGATCGAGCTCAAGGTCGCGATGGACATGTTCTCGTACGACCAGGCCGCGACCATCATCCTGGCGGTCTTCGCCCTCGTCTTCGGCGTCGAGCAGGTGAGCGCCCGGCTGCGCCGGCAGATTCTTTGACCGCTCAGTAGCTCGCGCGGGGGTCGTCCGGCGGCGCCTCGCCCAGCCAGTTGCGGCCGTCGTTGTAGCGGCGCAGGTCGCCCAGCACGCGGCCCGACGCGAAGCGCCAGGGGCCTTCCATCAGCACGTGGGCGCACTCGTCTCCGATCCCCATCGGGAAGCTGAGGGGGAGCGTGCCCAGGAAGAGCCCCGTGGACGCGAGCGCCCCGACCATCGCGAGCGGCCGCACCAGCACCGCGTCGGCGACCTGGTCCGGCCAGCCCGGCTCCACCGATTCCTGACTCGTCGCGTTCGCCTCGCGGCCCATCGCCAGGCCGGCCAGCACCAGGGTCCACGCCATCATCCGCTTCGTGCGCTTCATCTTGGTCTCCTCGCTGCGCATCGCTGCCGCGAGCGCGCCCTGCATGCTCCCACGCGCGCCGGGCGACGGTCAAGCCGCCCGGGCTGGCGCGCTTCCGGCGCGTCGCGCGAGGTGCGCGCAGGCGCGGGGTTCCGCGCGCTCTTGCGCATGGGCTAGGCTGTGCTGCCCTCGAGCCGAACATGCAAGCCTCGCACACCCCCGCGCCCGCGCCCTCGCTGCGCCAGACGGCCTCGGCGTGGACGCTCGTGCGCACCGCCATCGGCGGCCCGCGCGAAGTCGCGGGGAAGCTCCGGCGCCTGCGCCGGACGCTCGCCCTGTGGCGCGACCGCGCCGAGATCGAGCGGCGGCTGCGCACGCTCGAGGAGAAGGGCTTCGTGGGCGGGCGCCCGAGCCGCCTCCAGCTCTTCTTCGGCGGGCTCGACATGCTGCGCTTCGTGATCGAGCCCGCGGCGCGCGACTACTACCGCCAGAAGGGGATCTCCTTCGGCTTCCACCAGTGCCTTCGCGTGCTCGACGACCCGGTGTCGATGCTCGACCCGACGGGCTTCCTCTCCGATCGCGACACCATCGTGGGTCACGTGATGCAGGTGGTGCACCTGAATCCCGTCTACGACCTCCAGCTCCTCCAGATGTTCCCGGACGGCCTCGAGGACTTCGAGCGGCAGGTGGCGGCGATGGTCGCGGGGACGCACCCCCGCGCGCGCACCATCGCGGCGATCGTGGAGGACCCGGGCTACCACGCGCGCCTCCTCGACTACGTCCGCCGCTTTCGCGCCGATCCGGACACGGAGCCCCTCGTGCGCGAGGAGCAGACGCTCCGCGCCGACCCGCGCTTCGCCGCCGCGGAGCGCACCTTCGCCACGCTGCCGGGCTTCATCGCCTACTGCCAGGGGCTGCCGCGGGGCTTCCTCCCGCTCGCGCAGCACTGGCGCGCGGTCCGGGAGTTCCCCCTCTGAACCCCTGGTACCTCGCCGTCTTCTTCGGCCGCTCGCCCGCGCTGCCCCCCGAGGCGCTCCGCCTGCTCGGGCTCGTGGGGCTCGGGCTCTTCTTCGAGAACTACGACATCGGCCTCGTGAACGCGGCGCTGCCCCAGATCGC
>DASRUS010000063.1:0-12673 GCA_035687825.1 Myxococcota bacterium
AGTAGTAGTAGAGGGCCGTCTTGCGGACGCCCACCTGCTCCGCGATGGCCTGGAGGTGCGCGCCGGCGTAGCCGTCGCGGGCGAAGGCCTGCTCCGCCATCTCCAGGATCTTCTCGCGCGTGTCCGTGCCGTTGCGCTCGGCCATCTCAAGCCCCCTGGGTCCCGAGGATGCCCGCGCGGCGCTGGTACATCCAGCCCGCGGCCCCGAGCACGACGAGCGCCGCCCCGATCCACTGCGGCTCGGTGAGGCCGAAGGCCACGACCGGGTTCGTGCGCCAGAGCTCGATCACGAAGCGACCGAGGCCGTTCAGCGCGATGTACTCGCCGAACAGCGTGGGGCTCCGCCGGCGCCGCGCCCACAGGAACCCGGCGACCGCGAGGAGCCACGCCATCTCGTAGAGCTGGGTGGGGTGCACGGGGTCGAGCGTGGGCGGCGAGCCCTTCGGAAAGGCGAGGGCCCACGGCACGTCCGAGGGCCGGCCGTAGTCGTCGCCCACCAGGAAGCAGCCCAGGCGGCCGAGGGCCTGACCCACCGCGGCCCCCACCGCCCCGCAGTTCGCGAAGCGCAGCGCCGAGATCCCGTGCAGGCGGCAGCCGAGCGCCCCCACCAGGGTTCCCGCGACGAGGCCTCCGTACCAGGTGATGCCCTCGCGGGCGAAGAAGAGCGAGAGGAACGGACCCTCGCCGCGCAGCCAGGTGTCCACGGCGAAGTACAGCTTCGACCCCGCGACGCCGCCCAGCATCACGTAGAGCAGGATCGTGTAAGCGAGCTCGGGGTCGAGCCCCTCCTCGCGCATGCGCGCCGCGGTGATCCAGGTCCCCACCAGGAAGCCGGCGGCCATCAGGATTCCGAACGAGCTCACCGGGAAGCCGAAGATCTCGAAGACGATCGGGTACACGCGTCCCCCGGGGTCGTTCGCGGGCCGGAGAGTATCGGATCCTGGGGGGGGTGCCGGTGCTAGGAGGGCGTCTCTTCGGGCGCGCCGGGGAAGGTCACGTGGAAGGTCGCTCCCTCCCCCGGCCGGCTCTCGACCCACGCGCGGCCGCCGTAGGTCTCGGCGATCTTCTTCACGATGGCGAGGCCCACCCCGGTGCCGCGGCGCTCCTGCGACCCGACGCTCTGGAAGATCTCGAAGATGCGCTCGTGGTGCTCGGGGGCGATGCCGCGGCCGTTGTCGCGCACGCTCACGCGGTGCTCGCGCTCCTCGCTCGCGAACTCCACCGTGATGGAGGGCTCCGCGGCGGGGCCCATGTGCTCCAAGGCGTTGCCCACGAGGTTGGAGAGCACCTGGTAGAGGTGCGTCCACTCGCAGTGGATCAGCGGCGCCTCCGGGATCCACTGGAGGCGCGTCCCCGAGCGCTCGAGGCGCGGCTTGAGCTCCGAGGTGATCCGCTGGAGTACGTCGCGGGGATCCACGAGCGTCTTGCGCGGCTCGCACTGGCCGATGCGCGAGACCTCGAGCAGGTGCTGGATCAGGGACTCCATCGTGCGCCCCGCCTGCTCGATGCGGTGCAGGAAGCGCAGCCCCTTCTCCCCTAACAGGTCGGCGAAGTCGTCGTGCAGCAGCCGCGAGAAGCCGAGCAGCGCCACCAGCGGCGAGCGCAGGTCGTGGGCCACGGCGCGCAGCGTGTGCTCGAGCTCGGCGTTCTGGCGCTCGAGCTCTTCGCGCCTGGCGGCTTCGGGCGTGGCGCGGCGCAGCCAGGCCAGCGAGCCCACCTCGCTCCCGTCGGCGAGGCGCAGCGCGCACGCCGTCACGGCGACCCGCAGCGCCTTGCCGCCGCGACACAGCATCTCCACGTCGTCCACCCGCGCGCGCTCGCCGGCGTGGAGCGCCGCGGCGATGCGATCCACGTCGCGTCGATGCTGCAGATACAAGGAGATCGGCTGATCCACCACCGACTCCGGTCGATGGCCGAGGAGCTGCTCGAGCGCCGCGTTCGCGTAGACGATGAAGCCGCTCGTGTCCACCACGATCGCGGCCTCCGGCGCGCCGCGCAGGAGCGCGTCCATGGATTCGCGCAGCGGGTGGGCGGCTCCGCCGCTCGGCCGCGCCAGGGCGCTCTCGGGGCGGACCAGCGCGACCACCGGACCGGGATCCGAGCCGCAGGCGAGCCTCACCGCGGTGAACTCGACCGGCACCCGTCGCCCGTCGCCCGCCTCGATCTCCGCCGGCTGGTTCGCGATGCGCCCCTCGCTGCGCAACGTGTCCCAGAGCTCTTCCGCGCGCTTCTCCTCCGCGAAGAGCTCTCGCCAGTGCGTGCCCTCGCCCACCGAGAACGAAGCGACGAGGGCGGGGCTGGCCCACACGATGCTTCCGTCCGGCGCCGCGAGCAGCACGCCCTGATGCAATTGCGCGAGGTGCTCGAGCACGGGGATCGCCGTGGCCGAGTCGAGTCCGAAGACAGGATCGAGCGAAGAGGGCATTCGCAGGTTCCTCGGCTGCAACTGATGGAACGGCTCGACGTCCGCGCTCACCGAGCGCGAGCCGCGGCGGCTCCTCACCGAGAGGGATCCCCGGTTCGAACCGAAGCACTCCAAACCACGTTATGCCGGGACGCCACCGAACGCGGATCCTATCAGACCTGCGAACGAGGGGTCAATCGAAAGGACGTGACGCACCGACGAAGAACTCGCGACGCGTGGGCGCTCCGACGGTGCGCTGGATCACGCGCATCGCATGTGCAGCTTCGCGCAAGATCCTGCGACGCTGGCGCGGCGCGTTCGGATCGCGTACGCTGCTTGCGCTTTTCCGAGGGATCGAGGAGACTCGCGTTCCCTCGGGGATCCCCCCAAGAATCCCCGCACAGCAGCGCAGACACCGCCATCGCTGGAACCAGCAGCGCGCCGGCTCGAGCCCGGGGGGAAGTTGCGACCGTATGGTGATGTCCGTCACGCCTTTCGCCTGGTTGCGCTCCAGCCGTCCTCCGGGTCGGTCGATTCAATGGGGGTGCCGATGAGCAAGACACACGTTGCGTTGCTGGGTCTCCTGGCAGCCCTCCTGGTGGCCGACGGCCCTGCGCCGCCTGCGGCGCAGGCCAAGGCCCCCCCGGATCCGGCGGTGGTGGTCTCGGCGCAGGACGTCGCCGGTCTCCTGGCGGAGGTGAACCCGCATCTCTCCGCGCGCGAGCTCGAGCGGATGGGGAACGCGGTCGTGCGCTACAGCGTGAAGTACGCCCTCGATCCGGAGCTCGTGATCGCGGTGATCCGGGTCGAGAGCAACGCGCGGCCGTGGGCCACGAGCCCGAAGGGCGCGATGGGGCTCATGCAGGTCATGCCGTACGTGGCGCGGCCCATGGGCATGGCCGGGAACTTCGCCACCATCGAGAGCAACGTGGAGGCGGGCTGCTTCATCCTCGCGAGCAACATCGACCGCCTCGGGGAGGAGGACGGCATCTCGGCCTACTTCTGGGGCTCGGACATCCGCGGCGCCGCGTACCTGGACCGGGTGCGGGCCGCTCGCGCCGAGGTGCGCCGGCAGCTCAGTTCGTGACGGTCGCGGCCAGGCCGGAGCCGGCGGCGTCGCATCCCGCAGCGCTCGGTGGGGACGAGAGCGAGCCCCTCGCCGCCGTGCGGCGGGTCGAGTCCTGCCTGGCAGGGAGCGGGGGGCTGCGCCTGTTCCGGCGCGCGTGGCTCCCGCCCCGCGCCGGACGGCTGATCGTCGTGGTGCACGGCTTCGCCGAGCACAGCGGCCGTTACGATCCGCTCGGCGCCTGGTTCGCCTCGCGGGGGTTCGCCGTCCACGCATACGATCACCGTGGGCACGGACGCTCCGAGGGTGCCCGCTGCCACGTGGATCGCTTCGACGAGCTCCTCGACGATCTCGACGCGGTGCTCGAGCGCGTCCGCGCGGAGCACGCCGGCGCTCCGCTCGTGCTCCTCGGCCACAGCATGGGCGGCCTCGTGGTCGCCGCGCATCTAGCGGAGCGGAGCCCCGCCCTGCACGCCGCGGTGACGTCGGGAGCCGCGCTCTCGCTCTCGCCGGACCTCTCGCGCGGCCGGATCCTCGCCGCGCGCGCGCTGCGCCGGGTGGCGCCGCGCCTGCGCCTCGGGAGCGGCCTCGACCCGGAGGGGCTCTCGCGCGATCCGGAGGTCGTTCGCCGCTACGTCGAGGATCCCCTCGTACACCGCAGCATGACGACCTCGTTCGCGACGGAGCTCCTCGCCGCGCTGGAGCGCACGAGCGCGGCGTGCGACCGGGTCCGCGTGCCCTGGCTGCTCCTGCACGGCGAGGCCGATCCGATCTGTCCCGTCCAGGGAAGCCGCGCGGCCCACGCGCGAGCCCCGGGATCCGGCCTGCGCACCTATCCGGGCCTGCGCCACGAGATCTTCAACGAGCCCGAGCACGAGCGCGTGTTCGAGGACGTGCGCGTGTGGCTCGACGCGGTCGGCGAGGCGAGTCCGAGGTGAGCCGGCTCAGCCACCTCGACGAGCAGGGTCGCGCCCGCATGGTGGACGTGGGCGGGAAGCCGGTGACGGAGCGGGAGTGCGTCGCGCGCGGCAGCGTGCGCATGGCGCCGGAGACCCTCGCGCGGATCCGCGACGAGGGCGTGGCGAAGGGCGACGTCCTCGCCACCGCGCGTCTCGCGGGGATCCAGGCGGCGAAGCGCACGTCCGAGTGGATCCCCCTCGCGCACCCGCTCCCCCTCGACCTCGTGGAGGTCGAGCTCGCCCCGGACGTCGAGGGGGGTTGCCTCCGCGTGGAGGCGCGCGTGCGCGCCACCGCCCGCACCGGAGTCGAGATGGAGGCGCTCGTCGCGGTGTCGGCGGCCGCGCTCACCGTCTACGACATGTGCAAGGCCATTGACCGCTCGATGACCCTCGACGAGATTCGTCTCGTCCGAAAGAGCGGCGGCAAGAGCGGTCGCTGGGAGCGGGAATCCGGCTAGAATCCCCCCTGGGGACAGAGCATCTTTGCCGGGGGCGGCTGGGAACCGGCTTCCTCGGCCGCGCGTCCCATGAGGTCGTGAGCTCGGTGGCGCACGAGATCCTTCAGAGACCCGTCCAACGGCCCGTCCAGCGGCCCGTCCAGCGACCCGAGATGGCGGCGAGGTCGCGGGGCTTCGAGCCCGAGGGCGATCCCGACCTCGAGCTCGTGGCCCGCTGGCAGGCGGGCGACGCCGACTCGTTCGCTCTGCTCGTGAAGCGCCACGAGCGCCGCGTGTTCCGCATCCTCTACCGCATGCTGGGAAGCGTCGACGAGGCCGCCGACGTCGCGCAGGAGACGTTCCTCAACCTGCACCGCCACGGCCACCGCTTCCGGCGCGAGTCGCGCTTCTCCACGTTCGTGTACCGGGTGGCGGCGAACGCCGCGCTGAACCGCCGCCGCTCGCTCGGCCGCGACCGCAATCGGATGCGAGAGCTGGCAGAGCGCCAGGCGGTGGACGCGCCGGGCGCGGGCGCGAGCGACCCCGAGGCGGAGGCGTCGCGCGCCCGGACGGGGCGCCGGATCCAGGCGGCCCTCCTCGCCCTGCCCGAGCGCCTGCGCCTTCCGCTCGTCCTCTTCGACGTGGAAGGACTCCCGTACTCCGAGATCTCGAGCGTCGTCGGGATCCCGGAGGGCACCGTGAAGTCGCGCATCCACCGCGCTCGCGCGGCCCTGCGCGAGGAGCTGCGCGACCTGATCCGCGTTCCGGAGGAGAAATGAGTGCGCCACGACGAGGTTCGCGAGGCGCTGGGTCGCCACCTCGAAGGAGAGCTCGGGAGCGCCGAGCGGCGCGGCGTGGAGCAACACCTTTCGGTGTGTGACTCGTGCCGCGCCGAGCGCCGCGAGCTCCGCGCTACGGTGGAGCTTCTGCGCGGGCTCCCCGACCCGGAGCCTCCGGCGGGCCTGGTGCCCGGGGTCTTGCGACGGCTCGAGTCCGCCCCCGCGCAGCCGCGGGGCGGGCTCCTCGCGCGGGGGCTGCGCGCGATCGCCCGGGGCACACCGCTGCCCGTGCCGATCGCGGCCCTCGCCGCGGGGCTCGTGCTCCTCGCGCTGGCGAGCTCCGAGGAGGGCCGCCTCGCGTTCCAGGACGCCGGGGGGGCCGGTGCGCCGGCCCGCTCCGTGGAGCCAGCTCCGTCGGCGGCGCCGGAGCGGGACGGGGCGTTCGCGCTGGCGCCGACCCTCGAGCTGCGTGCGCCGACGGCGCCGTCCGTCGTGATCGACGCGGACGAGCTCGAGCCCGTGGCGATGGATCCCGCGCGCGGCCCGCGCGCCTCGCGTCGGCGCTTCGTGTTGCCCTCGGGCGTGGGCGCAGGAGCCGCGCCGGCCGGGGAGGCGGGGGCTGCGCTACCGCCGCGGCCCGCCCTCGCCGCGTGCGTCGGCGAGGCGGCCGCGCAGGCGGGCGACCCGGCCGCGCAGTGCCGCCCGTGGCTCCAGGGGATGCTCGCGCTCGCCCAGTACGACCCCCGCGGCTTTCTCGCCGAGGTGGAGATCCTTCCCGAGCGCGAAGCGGCGGCGTGGCTCGCGCAGCTCGCGCGCTTCTCGCGCGAGGTCCGCACCTCGGACGCCGTCGCCAGCCGGCTGCGCTCCACGCCCGATGCGCGGGTCGTCGCGCTCGCCCGTTGGTTCGAGCCGGGCCCGGGCGAACGCGCGCGCTGAGCCGGCGCGGCCGCCGCGAGCTTGCCCCCCTGCCAAGGCCGCGTGTACCCTGCCGGCGCGATCGATGCTGGAGGAAAGGTGCGACTCCTGAGAGGCGCCCTCCTCGCCCTCGGGGTCTGGACCTCTCTGCTCGCTGCCTGCGAGACGAAGGCAGAGGTCGTCCAGCTCGTCCCCGAAGACCGGGCGAGCTGGCGGGCACGGAACATCTTCGCGTGGGTGCGACCCGGTCACTTCTACGGGGCGCGACGCATCGACGTCGAGACCTCGCCGCCCGGGGCGACGCTCGACCTCTTCTACGTGCGCTCCAACTTCCAGAAGCTCTACGAGCAGACCACCGCTCCCGCGACGGTGATCCTGCCGAAGCGGGTCGAGGCGGGCCCCCGCGACGCCGTCACGATCCGCGCGTTCCTGCCGGGCTTCCGCCAGCGCGAGACGAGCGTGCGCGTCGCGTCGAGCCAGGACAAGGTGCTCCTCGAGCTCGATCCGTTGCCGAACACGCTGCGCGCGGTCGCCCACACCTACTTCGCGGGTCGCACCACGCTCACGCTCCTCACCGACGAGCTGCCCACCGTACGCGTGCAGGAGCGCGACGAGGGTTTCCACCTGGTCCTCGCCGAGACCGCACTCGACCCCGCGGCCGAGCGCTCCCTGGACGGCCTGCGCAGCCCGGTCGTGGGCGGCGTGGAGGCGCTGCAGGTGGGCGAAGACCTGCTCGTCCAGGTGGCGCTCAGCGACGCGGCGCGCCGGGACTCGCTCCAGCTCCGCTCGCGCCAGGCGCACGACGCGATCCGCGACGTGTATCGCTACGCCGTGGACCTGGTTCCGGCGGACTCCGGGGCCGCGGCCGTGGAGGACGCGAGGGCCTCGCTCGCCCGGATCACGAGCGCCGACGTGACGGGCTGCGCCGAGCGCTTCGACGAGGCGCTGCGGAGTGCCCTGGACGCCGAGGCGCTCTCTCGCGCGCTGGCGCCGAGCGGTGCCTTCACGGATCCCTTCCTGCGCGCGGCGATGAAGCGACTCGGGGAGGTGTCAGCCGGAGGCGCCGTGACGCTCGTCGACGGGACGCAGCTCGACACACGATCGCCCCTCGAGCTCACGGCGGCGATGAGCCAGGCGGCGCAGGCGCGGGGCTTCCTGGCGCTCCTGCGCGCCTTCGTGCGCGAGCTCGAGGCGGGAGAGGCCGCCGACGAGGGGCTGCGCAGCCTGATCGCCCCGGAGACGAGCCCGCAGGAGTTCGTGAAGACGGTCGCCCAGGCCGAGGCGCTCGAGAGCGCCTGCCGCGGCGGCGGCCCGGTGCGCTGAGGTCCCGCGCGCTCGTCTCCGCTCCGACGCCGCGCTACGCTCGCCTCACCCGGTTCCGGGGAGTCTCGCGTCGGTGGAGTTCGATCGAGCCGCGGCGCGGCGGGTGCGCCGCCCGGAGGGGCCGCGCGAGCGCCTGGACCTCCTCGGGCCCGAGGCGCTGAGCGACGCCGAGCTCGTGGCCCTGCTGCTCCGCACCGGCGAGCGCGGGACCGACGCGCTCGGCGTGGCCGAGACCCTGCTCGCGAGGCTGGGAGGCCTGCGCGGCCTCGCGGGTGCGGCGCGCGGCGAGCTGCGTTCGGTGCCCGGCGTCGGACCCGTGAAGGGCGCCGGGCTCGAAGCGGCGCTCGAGCTGGGGCGGCGCCTCGCCACGCGCCGCCTGCGGGCCGGCGACCCCGTGCTCGGCCCCGAGGACGTCTTCCGCCACTTCCACGCGCGCCTGCGCGACGCCCCCCACGAGCGGTTCCTCGTGCTGCTCCTCGACGGCCGGCACCGGGTGGTTCGCGAGGTCGTGACCTCCCAGGGCACCCTCACCGCGAGCCTCGTCCATCCGCGCGAGGTGTTCCGGCCGGCCCTGCGCGAGGCGGCGGCAGCACTCATCCTCGTGCACAACCACCCGAGCGGCGATCCGGCGCCGAGCCGGGAGGACCGGGAGGTGACGGTGCGACTGGCCCGGGCCGGGGAGATCCTCGGGGTCCCCGTCCTCGATCACGTGATCGTGGCCGAGCGGGGCTGGGCGAGCCTCCGCGAGCAGGGCGTGATCGAAGCGCCGGGGTCCGTTGCCCGGCGCTAAGGAGATCCCCCCGGTCGGCCGATTCTCTTCGCCATCCGGGGGGCTGCGTCCTCCGGGCGAGGGACCGCCATGGATCAGCAGGAACCGCGCCAGGAGGGCGTCCGCACCCGCATCGACCGGCGCCGGTCCCCGCGCTCGCCCCTCGAGGTGCGCGTGGACTACACCACCGTCGACGCGTTCTTCTCCGAGTTCACGCGCGACATCAACGAGGGCGGCATCTTCATCGAGACCGAGAACCCGCCCGCGCTCGAATCCACGGTCTCCCTGCGTTTCCAGCTGCCCGGGAGCCCGGAGGCCATCAAGGTGGGCGGCCGCGTCGTGCGCGTCACCGACGGGGACGCGGCCGAACCGCCCGGCATGGCCATCGAGTTCGAGAACCTCGACGCGGTTGCGCGCCGCCGCATCGACGAGATCGTGCGCACGCTCCGCTCCCGCTCGTAGTCCGCGCGGCGCTCGCGGCCGGCGGATCCCCCCGGGAGCGGTGCGCCTAGAACGGGATGTCGTCGTCCGGCGGCTGCGGCTGGGCCTCGGGCGCGGCCTCGGGCGCGGGCTCGGTCGCCTGGGCGCGCGCCGCCCCGCCGGCTCCCGCGCCGCGTCCCCCGCCGAGGAACTGCACGGTCTGCGCCACGATCTCCGTGCTGCGGCGCTTCTGGCCCTCTTTGTCCTCCCACTCGCGCGTCTGCAAGCGGCCTTCCACGTAGACGGTTCGACCCTTGGCGAGGTACTCGGCGCAGAGCTCCGCCACGCGGCCCCACGCGACCACGCGATGCCATTCGGTGCGCTCCTCGCGATCGCCGGCCTTGTTGGTCCAGTTCTCGTTCGTGGCCACGGTGAAGTTTGCGACGGCCTGGCCGTTCTGCGTGTAGCGAAGCTCCGGGTCTCGCCCGAGGTTCCCGATCACGATGACCTTGTTGACGCTCGCCATGGGGGCGCTCTCCGTCGAGGAAAGGGGTGAGCCCCGATCATCCCGCTCGCAGGCCCGAGCGTCAAGGACGCGGCCGCCGGCGCTGCGCCCGCGCCGGCTCGGTTGACACCCGTCCACGGCGGTTCGTACCCTCCCGAGGGCTCGGGGGGCCCCATGATCTACGCGATCCGCTACGCGCTCTGCGCCGTCTACACGGTGTTCTGGAGCAGCCTGGCCCTGCCGATGGCCTTCCTCGACCGCAGCGGCGAGTCGGTCGTGTGGATCATCCGCCAGTGGATCCGCTGGACGCTCGCCACCTGCGGGGTCCGCGTGGAGCGGGAGGGCGCCGAGCACATCGACCCGCGGCGCTCGTACGTGTTCATGTCGAACCACCAGAGCGTGTTCGACGTCGCCGTGATCGTGCACACGCTCCCGGTCTCGTTCCGCTTCGTGGCGAAGAAGGAGCTCACGCGCATCCCGTTCTTCGGTTGGGCGCTCCTCGCGAGCGACCACGTCATCATCGACCGGGGTCACCGGGAGAGATCCGTGCGCAGCCTGCGGCGCGCGACGGAGCGCATCCGCGCGGGGATCAACGTGATCATCTTCCCCGAGGGCACGCGCAGCCCCACGGGTGAGCTGCGCGAGTTCAAGAGCGGCGGCTTCCAGCTCGCCATCGAGGCCCAGGTCCCGATCCTGCCCGTGACCGTGTCGGGCACGCAGCGCATCACGCCCAAGCGTTCGCTGCGCATCGAGAGCGGCGTCGTGAAGGTCGTGTATGGGAAGCCCATCGAGACGCGGGGTCTCGGCGTCGAGGAGCGCAAGGCGCTCCGGGACGTGGTGCGCCGGGCCATCGAGCAGGGCTACGACCCCGCCTATCAGGGCCCCTGATGCTTTTGCTCCGCTCGGCTGCGCCTCGCTGCGCGGCCGTGCTCCAGGCTTTGGCGCCGCTCTCGGAGGATTCGATCCCCGAGTCTGCCATGACCCGGGTCCGGCTCCGACCAGCACGGCCTTGCCCGCCTTCGGCGTCTCGTTCCGCTCCGCACGTTGGCGCGGAGAGGCCGCCGCCGGTAACCTCGCCCCGTCTCGCCCGGGGGGGTGGGAGATTGACTCCCTTCGTATTCATGTCTCGCGCCGGCGCGGAGTGGCTCCGTGGCGAGTAGAACGGCGTCGCGCGGACGGCGCGGGGGCCGCATCGACGCCGCGAGGGCCGCCCGGATCCTGAGCGAGGCGGCGGGGCTCGCCCTCGTCGCGTTCGCGCTCCTCGCGCTCCTCGCTCTCGCGACGTGGGACCCGGCGGGGCCCACGGCGGAGAACGCCGCCGGGCCGTTCGGGGCCGCAGTGGCGTCGCGTCTGTGGCGCGCGCTCGGCCCCGGCAGCCTCGTCGCGCTCGCCGTGACCCTCGGGGTCGGCGGGCGCATGCTGCTGCGCCGCCCCCTCCCCGGTCTCGGCTCACGACTGTGGCTCGGGGCCGCGTTGCTCCTCGTGTCGCTCGCGACGCTCCCCGCGCTCCTCGCCGCGCTCGCGCCGCAGCGCTTCGACGGCTCGGGTGCGGGGGCGCTGGGGTCGTTCCTCGCCCGCCGCGAGCGGGCGCTGCTCAGCGGCGCGGGAGCCCTCCTCGTGAACGTGCTCGGCCTCGCGCTCGGTGCGCTGGGCGTGGTGGGAGTGGCTCCCGGCCGCGCGCTCGGCGTCGCGCTGGTCGGGATGCGCGCGGTCGCGACGTTCACGGGCCGCGCCGCCGCGGCGCTCGGATCCGCGCTCGCGCGCTTCGCCGCGGGCGCGGTCCGCTGGATCCGCGCGCTCGCCCGGGCCTTCGTCGTGTGGCGCGCACGCCGCGCGCGCCGCGCCCACGCCGACGCCAAGGTCGCCCCCGCCGTCGAGACCGACGCAGGCAGCGCCGCGCTCCCCCCGGCGCGCCGGCGCCAGCGCTCGGATCCCGACATCGTCGATCACCGCGACCGCGCCGGCCGCGAGCCGGAGCAGGCGACCTTCGGGTTCCCCGAGAAGCCCGCGCCGGGCCCGCACCGCCTCCCGAGCGTGGAGATCTTCCAGCGCCCGCCCGCCAGCGGGCGCGCCTACGACCGCGACAGCCTCATCATGAACTCGCGGATCCTCGAGAAGAAGCTCCTCGACTTCGGCGTGCAGGGGCGCGTGGTCACGGTGCATCCCGGACCGGTCGTCACCATGTACGAGTTCGAGCCGGCGTCGGGCGTGAAGGTGAACCGCATCGTGAACCTCGCCGACGACCTCGCGCTCGCGCTCCGGGCGCTCTCGGTGCGCATCATCGCGCCGCTGCCCGGGAAATCCGTGGTCGGCATCGAGGTGCCGAACGCGGAGCGCGAGGTGGTCTACCTGCGCGAGATCCTCGAGAGCGAATCGTTCCGGGCCAGCACCTCCGCCCTCACGCTGACGCTCGGCAAGGACATCTTCGGCAATCCCGTGCAGGCGGACCTGGCGAAGATGCCCCACCTCCTCGTGGCGGGCGCCACCGGCACGGGCAAGAGCGTCTTCCTGAACAGCCTGCTCTGCTCGTTCCTGTTCCGCACCACCCCCGGGGAGCTCAAGCTCCTGCTCATCGATCCCAAGCTCCTCGAGCTCTCCGTGTACGAGGGGATCCCGCACCTCATCGCCGACGTCGTCACGAACCCGAAGCGCGCGTCCGCGGCCCTGGCCGGCATCGTGAAGAAGATGGAGGAGCGCTACCAGATGATGCTCGCGCTCGGGGTGCGCAACATCGCGCAGTTCAACACGCGCGTGGAGGCGGAGCGGCGCGAGGGGCGGGAGACGTTCCGCCTGAAGGCGCGGGCGGACGAGGGGGAGGGCGTGGAGCTGCCCCTGTGTCCGCTGCCGTACATCGTCGTCGTGATCGACGAGCTCGCCGACCTGATGGTGGTCTCCGGGCGCGACGTGGAGGAATCGCTCCAGCGCCTGGCGCAGATGGCCCGCGCCGCCGGCATCCACCTGGTGCTCGCCACCCAGCGGCCGAGCGTGGACGTGCTCACCGGCGTCATCAAGGCGAACTTTCCGGCCCGCATCTCCTTCCAGGTCTCGTCGCGCACGGACTCGCGCACGATCCTCGACCAGAACGGCGCCGATCAC
>DASRUS010000064.1:0-15686 GCA_035687825.1 Myxococcota bacterium
CGCTCGCGCCGATCCCGCGTGCGCGCACGCACCTCGTGCTCTCGGTCTCCGCGGGCAAGGACCTCGCCGCGATCCTCGAGGCGCTCCTCCCGCTCGCGCACACCGTCACCGTGACGCGCGCCGAGCCCGCGCGCTCCCTCGAGCCGGGCGCGCTCGGCGCGGCGGTCGCGGCCGCGGCCCCGGGCGTGTCGGTCCGCTGCGTCCCGAACCCCCACCTCGCGGTGCGCGCGGCGCGCGAGGCCCTCGGCCCGGAGGATCTCCTCGTCGCCACGGGGTCGGTGTACCTCGCGGGCATCGCGCGCTCGGTGCTCGCGAGCGAAGCGGCGCAGGTCTCCGTGTCCCGGCGCGATGCGGCCCCGGAGGCGAGGCGCCCGGTCCCCGACCGACGCCTCTGAGGGCGCGAACGCCCGGGCTGCGTTTCCTCCTCACATCCGCGCGATCTCCCGCAGCGCCGCCGCCACCGAGGCCGGGTCGAAGCCCTCGGGCGGCGACGGCGCGGGCGGCGCGTTCCCGCGCTCGAGGGAGCGCGCCGCGCGGCGCAGGCCGCGCACCGACGTCGCGATGCGGCGCTTCGTGATCTCGAAGTTCGAGGGGCGGCTGCGCGCGAGCCAGAGACGCTGGAGCCGGCGCTCGAGCGCGCGCTGCTCGTCCGCGAGCTCGCGGAGTCCACGCGCAAGGCGGCGGCGCCCGCGCGCGTCGAGCCGCGCGGGCCGCGCGCGCCAGGCGAGCCACGCGCGGCCGGCGATCGCCTTGCGCACGGCGAAGAGCGACGCGTCCGCCGCCCAGCGGAGCTCGCCGAAGGTGAGCTCGTCGGCGCCGAAGGCCCCGCGCGCACGCTCCAGGCGGTGGCGCGCCCGGACCAGGCGCCGCGCGGCTTCGCGCAGCCGCTTCGGCTGCGCTCCCTGCACGAAGTAGGCGCGCGCGAGGTCGTCGAAGAAGACGAGCTGGAGCGCGGAGGCGTTCACGACCGGGAAGCCGAGATCGTGGATCGCGCCGAGCTCGGTCCACGCGCGCGCCGCCGCGCCGCTCGGGTCGCCGAAGAGCACGCGCCCGAAGGCGCGCTCGAAGCGCGCGGGATCGGGATCCCCCGACCACGCCTGCTGCGCCGCCCAGGCGTAGCCCCACCACGAGAGGCCCTGGAGGTTGTAGTGGCCGCCGTCGCCCCAGTCGGTGCACACGAGGCCGCGGGCGCCGTGGCGCTTTCCCGCCGCGGCCCAGCGCGCGACGTTCGCGCGGCTCGTCTCCACGCGCGGGAAGAGCGAGTTCCAGGTCGAGGTCCCCGGGCAGACCAGGAACTCGATCCCGTTCTCGCGGAAGACGCGCACCCGGTCGAAGTCGAGCTCCGCCTCGTACCACCAGTCGAGGAGCACCAGGTCGCGATCGATCTCGGGGATCCGCTCGGGGTGCTGGTGTACGACGTCGCCCCAGACGAGCGTCCGCTTGCCGTGCTCCTTCGCCAGATCGCGGACCCGCCGCACGTGCTCGAGATAGACGCCGGCCACGCCGATCTCCGCGGCGCGGGCGCGCGACTTCCCCTTGCCCAGATCCCAGGGCTCGTCGCAGTTCGCGTTGAACCAGGGCGAGGAGAAGTTCGGGAGGTACTCGTCGTAGAAGTCGCGCAGGAGGGCGTAGCTCCCGGGCTCGGCGGGGGAGATCGTCCAGCCCCGCCCGCTCTCGTCGAGGTGCGCGTAGTCCGGCAGGGAGAGCACGCTCTGCATGTGGCCGAGCGACTGGAGCGTGGGGACGAGGTCCACGTGGCGCTCCCGGGCGTAGGCGTCGAGCGCGCGCAGGGTCTGTGCGTCGAGGGGCGATGCGTCCGCCCCCACGCGCGGATGGCGGCGGAAGCGGAAGCTGTGCTCGGTGTAGAGCATGAGCACGTTCAGCTTGAGCCGCACGCAGAGGTCCACGAGCTCGCGCAGGCTGCCGTCGCTCGGGACCTTGCCCCGCGAGACGTCGAGCAGGATCCCGCGCAGCTCGAGATCGGGGGCGTCCTCGATCTCGCAGGCGGGCAGCCGCGCGCCGCGGCCCGCGAGCTGCTTCAGCGTCTCCACCGCGTAGCGCAGGCCCGCCGCGCCCGCGGCCGCGACCTCGACGCGATCCGCGCCGACGCGCAGCCGGTAGGCGTCGCCGCGCTCGCCCTCGCGCAGGAGCTCGACCCGGGGGCCGAGGTCGCGGCTGCGCCGGTGCGTCTCGATGGGGAGCCTCGCCCCGTGCCCGGCCGCCGCGGACTGGAGCTCCCGGGCGGCGGCGAAGTCCCGAGCGTCGGACCCCGGTCCGAGCACGATGGGGATGCCGTCGCGCAGCACGAAGCTTCCCGGACGCGCGCGCACGCGCTTCGGCGCGGGGAGCAGCGGCGGGAGGCGATCCGTCGGCGCCATGCGGCGCGGAGGATAGTGCTTCGAATCGGGGACTCGCTGGAGCGGGAGGCCGGCGAGACGCGCCCGGCCAGGCGCAGCCACCGTTCGCGAAAGAGAGACGCCCGGGCCGGCTCCTCGCACGTTCGTGCGAGGGGAGGGGTAGCCGGCCCGGGCGCGGTGGATCCGTTCTGGACCCTGGAGAAAGCAATCCGCGTGCCACGGGTCCGAGGGTTCTCGCGGCACACTTTCACGTGCGACACTCGCGCAGCTTCGGCTCACGGGGGTCGCTCGAGCCGGCAGTCCGCCGGCAGGTGACCGAAGCGCCCGACGCAAATTGCGTCACCGCATCGCAGTCCCGTTCCTGCGCGGGCGGGCGCTACGCGCCGAGGAGGCAGCGGGCGAGCGCCCGCACGTGCTCGGGGCCGGTGCCGCAGCAGCCCCCGAAGATCCGCGCTCCGTCCGCGCGCCACGCCGCGGCGGACGCGGCGAAGTCCTGCGCCGAGCAGTCGTCGGAGCGTGTGAAGCCGGTGGCATCGTTCGGCGCGCCGAGGTTGGCGTACGCACCGAACGGGAGGCCGGCTCGGGCGAGGACGGGGAGGCACGCCGCGACGCAGCGCGGCGGCAGGCAGTTCACGAGGAGTGCCTGCGGTCCGAGCGGAACCACCGCGTCGAGCGCGGCGGCGAGGGGCTCGCCCGAGAGCAGACGCGCCTCGCCATCGCACGCGAAGCTCACGAGGACCGGCAGCCCCGTCGCGAGGCCCGCGCGCGCCGCGGCCGCGGCCTCGCGCACGCTGTTCATGGTCTCCACCAGGATCGCGTCCACACCCGCGGCGGCGAGCGCCTCCGCGTGCTCGGCGTGCTCCCGGGAGAGCTCCGCGTCCCCGGGCACGAGGTCGGGCCGGTAGCAGTCCTCGAGGGGCGCGGCGGAGCCGAGCACCCACACGCGGCGCCCGCCTGCGTCCCGGGCCGCGCGGCGCGCGAGCTCCACCGCGCTCCGCGTGAGGGCGCCGGCGCGCGCGCCGATGCCTCCCTTCGCGAGGCTCCGCCGGTGGGTGCGGAAGGTGTTCGCGGTGAGCGCTTCGGCGCCCGCGGCGGCGTAGTCGCGATGGATCCGTTCGACGATCTCGGGAGCCTCCACGAGGGCGTGGGCCGACCAGAGCGGCAGCGCGGTGCGCACGCCGCGACGCTCGAGCTCCGTTCCCGTCGCGCCGTCGAGGAGGAGCGGCGCGGGCGAGCGCAGCCGCTCGGCGAACGACGCGCGCGCCCCGTGCGCGCGGTCCGGCAAACCGTTCGCGGCCATGTTAGTGTCCGCGCCCATGTCCGCTCCGCCGCTCGCCTCGCTCGAAGGCGCCGGTCGTCTCGAGCCGGTGCGGATCGGCGTGCGCTTCGCTCTGCACCCGCACGCGGAGGCTAGCGGAGCCGACGCCGACCCCGGCTCGCGGCTCGAGACCGCTCCCTTCGTGCCCGGACGCGCGCGGCTCGGGCCGCTCGCGCTCGGCGTCTCGGTGGATCACGCGGGCGCGAGCGCGAGCTGCGAGGTCGCGGCGCGCAACGCGGGCGAGGCGGCCCTCCGCCTCGACGCGCTCGTCGTGGGACTGCGCTGGACCGGGGGCGGACGGGGCGCGCTCCGGTTCCTCCGGCACGGCTGGCAATCGTGGTCCGAAACGGGCGGCTGCGCGCTCGACCCCGCCGGCGACGCTCCCTTCCCGTCGGGCTCGTGGCTGCGCGGCATGTTCCACGCGCAGGGCGAGCTTCCCTCCGACCGGAGCGGCTGGCACGAGTCGCATCTCGTGAGCGTGGCGGGCGCGTCCGGCCCCGGGCCCGCCTGCCTCGCGGGCGTCCTCGAGCGCGAGGGGTTCGGCTGCGTCTACCTGCGACCCACACCGGAGGGTGTCGAGATCGAGGTGGAGATCCGCCTCGAGGTTCCGCTGGCCGCGGGCGAGGAGCGCACGTTCGACCCCATCCACCTCGCGCTGGGACGCGACGCGAACGAGCTCCTGGAGTCCTTCGCCGACCTCCTCGGCCGGCGTTCCGCGGCGCGCACGGCGGCGCCCTTCCAGGCGGGCTGGTGCAGCTGGTACCACTTCTTCCACGGCATCACCGAGGAGGCGCTGCGCCGCAACCTGGACGCCCTGGCCGGGCAGCGCCACGAGCTCCCCATCCAGGTCGTGCAGCTCGACGATGGCTACCAGCGCGCCATCGGTGACTGGCTCGAGACCAACGAGAAGTTTCCGAGCGGGCTCGTGCCCCTCGCGAGCGCGATCCGCGACGCGGGCTTCCAGCCCGGCATCTGGACGGCGCCCTTCTGCGTCACCTCCGAGAGCCGGCTCTTCCGCTCCCACCGCGACTGGCTGCTGCGCCGGGGGGGCGAGCCGCTGCGCGGGCTGCACCACGCGCAGTGGACCAAGGAGGGCTGGGTCTTCGTCCTCGACCCGTCGCGCGACGAGGTCGCGGCCCACCTGCTGCGCACCGCGGCGGCGCTCGCGGGGATGGGATTCACGTACCAGAAGCTCGACTTCCTCTACACCGCCGCCATGGCGGCGGACGCCGCGGATCCGCGGCTCAGCCGCGCGGCGCGGCTGCGTCGGGGACTCCAGGCGATCCGCGACGGCGCGGGGCCCGAGGCCTTCCTGCTCGGCTGCGGCTGCCCGCTCGGACCCGCGGTGGGCGTGGTGGACGGCATGCGCGTCGGCCCGGACGTGGCTCCGCACTGGGACACGCATCCCCCCACGCGCGTCGCCGGGGTCGAGCCCACGCAGCCCTCGGTGCGGAGCGCCGTGCGCAACGTGCTGGCCCGCGCCTGGATGCACCGGCGGCTCTGGCTCAATGACCCCGACTGCCTGATGGGCCGGAGCTCCGACACCACCCTCGGTCGGGAGGAGATCCGCAGCCTGGCCGGGGCGATCGCGGCGACGGGGGGCATGGTGCTCTTCTCGGACGACGTCCCCGTCCTCGACGCGGAGGACCGGGCGCTCGTGCGCGAGGCGATCCGCCTCGCGCGCGCGGTGGACGCGGCGGGCGAGGTGGGCACCGCGCGCGCCCTGGACCTCCTGGCGGAGGGGATGCCAGCGGGCGCGGTAGCCCGGGCCCGGGGGGGGCCGCTCCTCTTCCTCGTGAACGGGTCGGACGCACCGGCGACCGCGCGGGTCGATCTCCAGGAGCTGGGGATCAGGGTCCCGGACGCGACGCTCGATCCCCTGCTCGACACGGCAAAGCCCACGCGCCTCGAGGGCTCGCGGCTCGAGGTTCCGCTCGCGCCCCACGCGAGCGCGCTCCTGCGGGTGCGCGGGGCGCCGGGCCTCGCCGTCTTCTGCGACTTCGACGGGACCTTCGCCGTGCAGGACGTGGGCTCCAGCATCGCGCGCCGCTACGCCGGCGACCGGCGCCCCGCCCTGTGGGCGCAGCTCGAGCAGGGCCTCCTCGACGCCTGGGAGTACAACCTGAAGCTCCTCGACGGACTGCGCCTCCCCGAGCGCGAGCTCGAGGAGTTCCTCCGCACGATCGAGCTCAGCCCCGGCGCCCGCGAGCTCGTGGCGTGGTGCGAGGCCGGCGGCATCCCCTTCCGCGTGCTCTCCGACGGGTTCGACTACAACCTCGACCGGCTCCAGGTCCTGCACGACGTCCGCTTCGAGTACGACGCCAACCATCTACACTACGAAGACGGCGCGTGGCGCATCGAGGCCCGCCATCCGAATCCCGCCTGCGAGTGCGGCACCGGCACCTGCAAGCGGCTGCGCATCGAGCAGTTCCGCGCGATCCAGCCGGCGCTCACCGTCGTCCACATCGGCAACGGCCGCGTCTCGGACCTGTGCGCGGCGCTCGCCGCGGACGTGGTCTTCGCCAAGGACTCCCTGGCCGAGGAGCTCGCGCGCCGCGGTGTCCCCTTCGAGACCTTCGAAACGCTCCTCGACGTGCTCCCCGGGCTCGAGCGGGTGAAGGCGGGCGCGTAGGCGCGAGGCGCGGCGGGGGATCCCCTCGCTCCTTCGCTTCGCGCGCTCTGGCCGGTTCGGTCGTCGCGAACTGCTTGCGCGCGCTCAGAGGCGTCGCTCGGGGATCCCCCGCCGCGCCTCGCGCGAGCTTGCGGCGAAGGTCACGCGAAGGGCGGCGGGCGCTGCGGGGTCGAGGGCTCTTGGGCTTTCTCGTCCACGAACCGCTCGAGCTCCGGGACGCTCCGGCGGGGCAGCGCCGCCCGGTCCTCGTCGAGGGGCATCACCACCCACAGCACCACGTAGAGGATGATCGCGGTGCCGAAGCCGAGCAGCGCGCCCACCACGAACGCGAGCCGGAACACGGTGACCGAGATGCCGAAGCGCCGGGCGAGGCCCGCGCACACGCCGGCGATCATCCGGCCGTCGGAGCTGCGCGTCCACTCCTCGAGCAGGTGCCGCGCGCCCGGCTCGAGATACGAGCCGCAGTAGCGGCACTTCACGGCTTCGGCGCGGATCTCCTCCGCGCAGTAGGGGCAGGGCTTCGTGCCGTTCATCGCGAGACCTCCTCGTCGCGCCGCTCCGCCCGACGCTGGGCGACGAACGGCAGCGACCCGTAGAGCAACGAGAGCCAGGCCGCCGCGGAGAGCACGTAGGCGGCGGCCAGGGCGGAGAGCAGCGGTGCGGGTACGAGGCCCGCGAGCAGGCGATCGCCCACCGCGAGGAGCGCCGCGTTCCAGAGCACGACCAGGGGGAGCGGGGCCAGGGCGACCGCGAGCAGGCGCGCGAGCTCGCGCGGGAAGCCCTCCGCCACGCCGTGCCGCAGGGGCCCCGGGGCGGACCGGGCGGGCAATGCCCCGCGCAGCTCGAGCGCGGCGCGGCGCCACGCCCCCGAGGCGAGCTCCCGGGGCGGCTCCGGCGCCGGCAGCGCGCCGAGCGCCAGGCGCAGCCCCTCGAGCTCGTCGTGCGCGGCGGCGCAAGCGACACAGTCGCGTGTGTGGGCGCGGTCCGCCTCGGAGGGCTCGCGGCGCGCGAGCAGCGCCTCCACGAGTCGCACCTCGACCTCGGCGCAGCGCTCACTCGCCATGGTCCGCCTCGTCGCGCCCGCGCAGGGTGTGGATCGCCGCGTGCAGGCGGCTCTTCACCGTGCCCGCCGGGATCCCCACCGCCTCGGCGATCTCGGTCTCGGTCATCTGCTCGAAGTAGCGCAGCAGGAGGACCTCCTGGAGCCGGCCGGGAAGCTCGGCGATCCGCCGCTGCACGTCGAGGCGCAGATCGAGCGCCGGCGTCCGGAGCCGCGGATCGCTGCATCCCATCTCGCGCATGGCGTCTTCGGCCCTTCCCTTGGCGGCGCGGCGGCGCCCGCTGTCCCGGCACAGGTTGTTCGCGATCTGGAAGAGCCACGTGGAGAAGCGCCGGCCGGGATCGAAGCGCTCCCTTGCGCGCACCACGCGCAGCCACGTCTCCTGGAAGAGGTCGTCGGCGGCCGAGTCGCCCACGCGTCGCACCAGGAAGCCGTACAGACGCGAGCGGTAGCGGGTGAAGAGCTCCGTGAACGCCGGCGTCTCGCCGGATTGCACCCTGCGCATGAGGGCTTCGTCGGAGTCCACGCTGCGGCACCCTACCGCAGCGGCCACGACGACCGCCCGCTCGCCGACCCTCGACCTCGCGGCGCTGCATCCATCCGCCGCTCGTCCCTTCCGCGCCCTTTGTTACGCGCCGGCCTCGGGAATCGTTCACGCTCGCGCCCTTCGCTATAACGGCCCCCGGAGGGAGCATGGCGGGTGCGAAGGTCGCGGTGATCGGCGGCGGGCTCGCCGGCCTCTGTGCGGCGAGCGAGCTCTCGGCGCGCGGCTTCGAGGTCGCCCTCTTCGAGCGGGAGCCGAGCCCGGGAGGGCGAGCGGGGAGCGAGCGCGAGAAGGACTTCGGCTTCGAGCCCGGAGCGCACGCGATCGCGAGCAGCGACCGCCGCCTGCTCGCGCTCGTCGCGCGCGCGGGGCTCGCGGGGGAGCTCCTGCCGCTGCGCCCGCTGGCGCTCGCCCAGGTGGAGCGCGGGCGGGCGTTCCGCATCCACCCCGAGAGCCCGCGCGGGGTGGCGCGCATCCCGGGGGTGGGGCGCCTCGCGCGCCTGCGCCTCGCCCGCCTGCCGCGGCTGCTCGCGCGCTACGCGCCGGTCCTCGACCCCGACGCTCCCGAGCGAGCCGCGTCCCGGGACGACCGGAGCGTCGCGGACTTCGTGCGTCTCTACTTCGGGTCGCGGGCGCTGGAGCGCTGGATCGGCCCCTGGCTCGCCGACACCTCGCTGTGTGACCCGGCGGAGACCAGCCGGGTGCTCGCCCTGGAGCTGCTGGCGTTCCGCCGCCACGCCTGGCTGGGGAGCCTGCGCGGCGACCTCGCGGTCCTCGCCGGGACCCTCGCCGGATCCGTTGGCGCCCGCTGCGGCGTGGCCGTGCGGGCACTCGAGCCCCGGGGCGCGGGCCTGCTCGTGCACTGCGCGGGTCCGGACGGGGAGGGCGTCGCCGAGGCCGACGCCGTGGTGCTCGCCGTCCCGCCCCCGGACGTCCTCGCCGTGGCGGCGGATCTGCTCTCGAGCGCGGAGCTCGACGTGCTGCGCGCCCGGCGCGGCGTTCCGGCGCTCGGCCTCGCGCTCGGACTCGAGAGCCCCCTCGCCCGTCACGCGACACGGATTCGCGTACCCGCGCGCGAGGGATTCCCCTTCGCGACGCTGGTCCTCGAGCCCGGCGTGCCCGGGGGGCGGCTGCCGGAGGGGAGGGGGCTCGCCGTGCTCCTCGGGGGCGCGGACCCCCGGGCGCTCGACGTCGCGGACGAGCGCGTGGCCTCGCGCTGGATCGCCGCGCTCGACGCGCTCCTGCCGGGCGCCGCGGCGCGCGTGGCCTGGAGCCGGGTACACCGCTGGGCGTCGGCGTTCCCGCGCTTCGACGTGGGGGACTTCCGCGCCATCGCCCGCCTGCGGCGGGCCGAGGCCGACGCGCGCACCCGCGGCCGGCGCCTGTACCTCGCG
Organism: Myxococcota bacterium; assembly: GCA_035687825.1. Lineage (GTDB taxonomy): Bacteria > Myxococcota_A > UBA9160 > UBA9160 > DASRUS01 > DASRUS01. Next base: position 9,306 of record DASRUS010000064.1, read on the forward strand.
GGCGACCACCTGAGCGGCCCCACCCTCGAGGCCGCGGTGGCCTCGGGCCAGCGCGCCGCCGCCGCCGTGGCCGAGGACCTCGCCCCCCCGGCCTGAACTTCGGGGACGTTCGTACTGGGTCCGAACTTCGGGGACACCCCTCCGGACGCGGCGAGGCCCCGGATCCGCGACCGGTCTTGATCCACCGCCGTGGAGTCCGACGAGGAGTGTCCCTCTAGTTTCGAACGAGTACGAACGTCCCCGAAGTTCAGCGCCTCGGGGGCTCAGTTCAGGACGGCCACGGTCACGCCGTTTCCGCCCTCGCCGTCGCCGCCGGGGGCGTGCGAACGGACGTGCGGCGCCTTCGCGAGGTGGGCGCGCACGGCCTCGCGCAGGCTGCCCGTCCCGTGGCCGTGGATGAGCCGCACGCGCGCGCGCCCCGCCGTGAAGGCGCGGTCGAGGGCGGCATCCACCTGCTCCAGGGCCTCGTCCACGCGCAGGCCGCGCAGATCACACTCGGCCGTGGCGCCGGTGGATGCAGCGTCCTCTTCGTCTGCACGCTCGACGCGGACCGCCGGCGGCGGCCGAGCGACGCGGGACTCCGGCGCTCCCGCGACGAGATCCTTCGCGGGGAGCACCACGCGCGCCGCGCCGAGCTGCACGGTCACCCGCCCCCGGCGGTCCGGCAGCGAGACGAGCGTTCCCGTTCCGCGCCCCCCCACGCGCACCGCGTCGCCGGGCCGCGCGCGCGACCAGTCCACGGCCTCGCCGGGGTCCGGCGGGGGCTCGCTGCTCCCCGGGTCCGCGAGCCGCGCCTCGAGCTCCGCTTCGGCGGCGAGCAGCCGCTCCCGGGCGTGAGCCGCCGCGGGCGCGCCTCCGCCCCGCTGGAGCTCGTGGATCGCTCCCGCGACGCGCGCGTGGGCGTCGCGGAAGATCTCCCGCGCCTCCTCGCGCATGCGGTGCAGCAGGCGCTGACGCCGCTCGCGCAGCTCGTCCGCGCGGAGCCGGTAGTCGTCGCGCGCCGCCTCCGCCTCGTCGCGCGTGCGGCGCGCTTCGGCGCGCTCGCGGTCGAGCTCGACCCGGCTCGCGGCGAGCTCCACGAGCAGCCGGTCGAGCTCGCGCTCTTCGCCGGCGAGGAGCGCCCGGGCGCGCGCCACGATCGGGGCCGGGAGGCCCATCCGTTCGGCGAGGGTCGCGGCGGAGGACGCGCCGGGCTGGCCCAGACGCAGCCGGAAGGTCGGGGCGGACGTCACCGGATCGAGCTCGACGCACGCGTTCTCGAAGCGCGCGTCCAGCGCGGCGATCTCCTTCAGCAGGTTGTAGTGCGTGGTGGTGACGACGCGCGCCCCGCGCTCCGCGAGCGCCTCGAGCACCGCCTGCGCGAGGGCCGCGCCCTCGCTCGGATCGGTCCCCACCCCGAGCTCGTCGAGCAAGACGAGGGAGCGGCTCGACGCCTCGCGCACGATGTCCGCGAGGTTCGCGAGGTGGGCGGAGAAGGTGGAGAGGTGGTCGAGGAGGCTCTGCGCGTCGCCGATGTCGGCGAGGACGGCGTCCACGCGGTCCACGCGCGAGCCCCGCGCCGCGCTCACGTGGAGCCCCGCGCGCACGCAGAGCGCGGCGAGCGCCAGGGCCTTGGCGGCCACCGTCTTGCCGCCCGCGTTCGGCCCCGAGATCACGAGCACCCGGAAGCTCTCGCCGAGGGCGAGGTCGTTGGGGACCACCTCGTGCGCCGGGATCAGCGGATGGCGGAGCGCGGGGAGGCGGAACACGCCCGCGTCCCCCACCTCGGGCTCCACCGCCTGGAGGTCGCGGGAGAGCTGGCCGCGCGCGAAGGCGAGGTCGAGGGCGGCGAGGCGTTCGATGCCGGGCTCGATCTCGGCGAGCGCGTGGGCCGCGCGATCGCAGAGCCCGCGCAGCACGCGCTGCACCTCGCGCTCCGCGCTGAGCTCGGCCTGCTTCAGGCGGTTGTTCGCGTCCACCATGGCCTCGGGCTCGACGAAGAGGGTCGTCCCCGAGGCGGACGCGTCGTGCACGATGCCGGGCACGCGCCGGCGCGCATCCGCGCGCACCGGCAGCACGAAGCGGTTGTTGCGCAGGGTGTAGTAGCCGTCCGAGAGCGACGCGGTGACGTGGGGGTCGCGGAGCAGAGCCTCCACGCGGCGCGTGAGCTCCCCGGAGAGGACGCGGGCCTCGCGGCGTGCCTCGCGAAGCTCGCTCGACGCCTCGTCGCGCAGCTGGCCGTCCTCCGAGATCGCGAAGGCGATCTCCCCGGCGAGGTCGCGCAGGTCCGGGAGCAGCGCCGCATGCTCGGCGAGGAGCGGCGCCTCCTCCGCGTGGGCCGCGAGGAAGCGCGCCACGTCGTGCAGACCCGTGAGGAGCGCTCCGAGAGCCAGGAGCTCCTGCGGCGCGAGCACCCCGCCGCGCCGCAGGCGCGCGAGGGGCTCTGCGAGGTCCACTCCCGCCGGGAGCGGCGGGATGCGCCTCGCGTCGAGGAGCGCCCGCGCCTCGCTCGTCTCGGCGAGCTTCGCCCGGGCGGCGTCCGGCTCCGCCTCGAAGAGCGAGCGCGCGGCGGTGGGATCGGAGTCGAAGCGCGCGCGGGCCGCGGCGGTGCGCAGGTGCGCAATCAGCTTCGCCGCGAGCGCCGGCCACTCCAGGCGCTCGAGGACCGCGTCGGAGACCCGGAAGGACACGCGCGGAGCTTAGCCGGCCGCCGGGTCGCCCGCGGCGCTGCGTCCGTCGAGGCCGGAGCGAGGCGTGCGATATCCTCGCCCGTGAACGGAGCGGACGTGACTAGAGATCGAAGCGGCGACTCGAGCGCGGCCCCGGTGACGGCCGACCGCATCCTCACCGAGGCGATCCTCGAGTCCACGCGCGACCTCGACCGCCGCAGCGTGATGGAGATCCTCGAGGCGATCCACGCGGAGGACCGCCGCGCCCTCGAAGCCGTGGGCTCCGTCCTGCCCGACGTCGCGCGGGCGGTGGATGTCCTCGTGCTGGTGCTCCAGGGCGGCGGTCGCTGGTTCTACGTGGGCGCCGGGACGAGCGGACGCCTGGGCGCGATCGACGCCGCGGAGATCCCGCCGACGTTCGGCTATCCCGGGGACCGCGTGCGCGCGATCCTGGCGGGCGGCCCGACCGCCTTCTGGCGGGCGGTGGAGGGCGCCGAGGACGACGGCGCGGCGGCGCGGCGCGCCCTCGAGACGCACGGGCTCCTGCCCGGTGACGCGGTGGTCTCGATCTCGGCGAGCGGCCGCACGGCCTTCCCGCTGGCCGCACTCGAGCTCGCGCGCGAGCTCGGCGCGCGCCGCCTCGCCATCACCTGCGATCCGGCCTCGCCCCTCGCCCGGGCGGCGGAGGTGTCGATCGCGCCCGTGGTGGGCCCCGAGGTGATCGCGGGATCCACGCGGCTCAAGGGCGGGCTCGTGGAGAAGACGGTGCTGCACCTCCTCTCCACGACCGTGATGGTGCGCCTCGGCCGGGTCGAGGGGAACCGCATGACGAACCTGCTGCCGGCTTCGCGCAAGCTCCGCGTCCGGGCGCTGCGCATGCTGATGGAGCTCGGCGACGTGGAGGAGCCCCGCGCGCGCGAGCTCCTGGACCGCTGCCACGGGAGCGTGCACGACGCGCTGGAGCTGCTGCGCCGGGAACGGTGATCGCCGAGGAAAGGGCGCCGGGTGCCGAGGGGGTCGGCGCGAGGTAGAGCGCAGGCCGCCACGTGCTACCGCACGCCCGATGCCGCCGTGCGGTGCCGACCGCGTGACGCTCTCACCACGGTGTTGGCGGCCGAGCCACGAGCGCCGACCCCCTCGGCACCCGGCGCCCGTCGCTGCACTGCTACCACATCAGCGTGTCGGGCAGGAACTTCGCGATCAGGTCTTCGTAGTAGGGGCGAAGCTGCGCCAGCGAGGGGCGCTCGGGGCTCTTCGAGTAGAGGTCGTGCGGCTGGAACTCCCGCACCACCTCCATGAGGCGGCGGTCGCGCGCGTCGAGCAGGAAGTCGTAGGCGCGCTCGCGGTGCTGCGCGTAGAACGAGTGGTAGCGGATCACGTAGAGCGCGGGCTCCGGGAGGTGGTCCTTCACGACGCCGTGGAGGTACTCGTCGTGGCCCCAGGAGAGCTGCACCCGGTCGAGGCCGCAACCCTCCTCGTAGATGCCGAGGCGCGTCGCGTACTCGGGCACGCCACGGTCGGGGTTCCCGGCGAAGAGCTCCGGAAGGACGATGCGCTCCGAGAACGCGCAGCCCACCGGGAACGTGTCGCCCACCACGGCCCACTGGGGCTCGCCGAACAGGTGGAGGACCTTGCCCACGTCGTGGAGGAAGCCGGTGAGCACCAGCCAGTCCGGCTTGGCCGCGTCGCGAAGCGACTGCGCGGTCTGGAGGGCGTGGTCCACCTGGGGCAGGTCGAGGTCCGGGTCGCTGTCGTCCACGAAGCGGCCGAGGGATTCGAACGCCTCCCACACGCCCATGCGGGTCCGGCGCGGCGGCAGGTACTCGGCCTTCTTCGCGAGCACGAAGGCGAGGGTCTGCTTCGCGTGGTTCTCGCGGTAGAGCTCGCGGACGCTCGCCCGCGCGCCCCGCGCGTAGTCGCGGAACGCCTCGGGCGCCCGGGTCTCTTCCGTCGTGGGGAACGCCATCGGATCCTCTTCGGCTCGCCCTCTGGAACGCACGCTACAGCGCCCGCAGCCCCGTGATGTATTCGCCCAGGATCAGCGTGTGCACGTCGTGCGTGCCCTCGTACGTGCGCACGGTCTCCAGGTTCACCATGTGCCGCATGGCCTGGTAGTCGTCCACGATCCCGTTCGCGCCGAGCAGGTCGCGCGCCTCGCGCGCGATGCGGAGCGCCACGTCCACGTTGTTGCGCTTGGCCATGGACACCATCGCGTGGTGCAGCTTCCCCTCGTCCTTCAGGCGCCCGACGCGCAGCGCCAGGAGCTGGCCCTTCGTGATCTCGGTCAGCATGAAGACGAGCTTTTCCTGGGTGAGCTGCTTCCCGGCGAGGGGTCCGCCCGCGACCATCCGCCCCTGGGTGTAGCCGACCGCCTCCTCGTAGCACGCCATGGCGGCGCCGAGCGCCCCCCACGCGATCCCGTAACGCGCCTGGCTGAGGCACGAGAGGGGGCCCTTCATGCCCTCGGCCCCGGGCAGGCGGTTCGCCTCGGGCACCTCCACGTCCTGGAGGAAGAGCTCCGAGGTGATCGACGCGCGCAGCGAGAACTTCCCCTGGATGTCGCGCGCCTCGAAGCCCGGGCGGTCGGTCTCCACGAGGAAGCCGCGGATCCCCTCCTCGGTGCGGGCCCAGATCACGGCCAGCTGCGCGATGGAGCCGTTCGTGATCCAGCGCTTCGTCCCGTTCAGCACCCAGCCCGACCCCTTGCGCTCGGCCTTCGTGCGCAGGGCCGTGATGTGGCTGCCGAAGTCGGGCTCGGTGAGGCCGAAGCAGCCGACGGCGCGGCCCGCGGCGAGCTGCGGGAGCCAGCGGTCCTTCTGCGCGTCGGAGCCGTAGGCGTGGATCGGGTACATGACGAGCGCGCCCTGCACCGAGCCGAAGGAGCGCAGGCCCGAGTCGCCGCGCTCGAGCTCCTGCATCACGAGCCCGTAGGCCACGTTGTTCATGCCCGCGCAGCCGTAGCCGTGGAGGTTCGCGCCGAAGATCCCGAGCTCCGCCATGCGCGGGACGAGCTCGAGGGGGAAGGAGCCGTCCTGGCGCACGTGCTTCTGCACGAGCGGCAGGAACTCGCGCGACACGAACTCGCGGATCGCGTCGCGCGCGAGGCGCTCCTCGTCGGAGAGGAGGTCGTCGAGGCGGAGGAAGTCGACGCCGCGAAACTCGGCCACGGCGCGAGGGTAGCGAAGACACGGAAGCCCAGCGGCGCGGGCCGCCGGGCTTCCGGTTGGTTCGCTCGAAGTGCCGGCTACGCGGACTCGCCGTTCTCGAGGGCGTTCACGCGCTTCTGGAGCCGGGCGACCTTGCGGTCGAGGCTCTCCACGTCACCCCGGTAGGCGAGGGGGAACGCCGCGAGGATCTGGTCGATCTGCCGCTCGACGCGCGAGCGCACGTCGCTCTGGAGCGTCTCGGCCCGCTTGTAGACCGGGAGCCGCCGCAGCTCCGTCCGCAGCCGGCGGACCTGGCGCTCCGCACGGCGCTCGATGTCCGTGCGGCGCGTGCGCAGCTCCTTCCCGATCGTGCGCCGGCGCCGGCCAATCTCGCGCCGCACCCGCTGGACCTCGCGGTCGAGGTCCTTCATCGTGGTCTGGAATCGATCGAAGCCTTGTTCGAAGACGCTGGGCTGTGCCATCGGATCAGTCCTTTCCTGCTTCGCTGACCGGACTGGCCCATCGAGGGTCCGGAGCCGGCCGAAAGGGAAAACATAACACGATGCGTCAGCGCGTCAAGGCGGTTC
>DASRUS010000065.1:0-9217 GCA_035687825.1 Myxococcota bacterium
TGACCTCACCGCCCGAGTCGCAGGCGACCACCGCGGCGAGTTCGCCAAGATGAAAGAGGCGATCAACGTCGCCGCGACCGCGCTCGAGTCCGCCATCGGTCAGGTGGCAGAGGCCGTGGAGCAGGTGTCGAGCGCCTCCGCGCAGATCGCGTCCTCCTCGCAGGCCGTCGCCTCGGGAGCCTCGGAGCAGGCTGCATCGCTCGAGGAGACGAGCAGCAGCCTCGAGTCGATGGCCTCAACGACCCGCCTCGCTGCGGACAACGCGCAGCAAGCCAATTCGCTCGCGTCGGCCACGAGGTCGTCGGCCCAGGGCGGCGCTACCGCCATGGAACAGATGAGTGGGGCGATGGGGAAGGTCAAGGCGTCTGCGGAAAGCACCTCGCAGATCATCAAGGACATCAACGAGATCGCTTTCCAAACGAACCTCCTCGCCCTCAATGCGGCCGTGGAGGCTGCTCGCGCCGGAGAGGCAGGCCGCGGCTTCGCGGTGGTGGCCGAGGAAGTGAGGTCGCTCGCGCTCCGGAGCAAGGAGGCGGCGAACAAGACCGAGGCGCTCATCCGCGAATCCGTCAGGCATGCCGGCGAAGGCGAGACCACCGCGAAACACGTCAGCGGCAAGCTCGCCGAGATCGTCTCCGCAGCTCAGAAGGTCTCCGATCTGGTTGCCGAGATGGCAGCCTCGTCGAAGGAGCAGGCCAACGGCATCGAGCAGGTGAACAAGGCCGTGTCCGAGATGGACAAGGTCACGCAGCAGAACGCGGCGAGTTCGGAGGAGTCGAGTTCGGCCGCGCAGGAGCTCACCAGCCAAGCCGAGCAGCTCGCGGCCATGGTCCGTGACTTCCGGGTGGGCCGCGTGTCACGCGCCACGGTGATGCAAGAGACCGTTGCCCGAGTCGCCCGGAGCCCCATCACGGCCAAGCCGGTTGCGAACCGAAAGACGAACGGGCATCAGAACGGGAGTGCAGGCCAGTCCTCGAACGCCTGCTGGTAGTTCTTACCAAGAGCGATAACGGCGAGGCGGTCCTCGAGCGTCGCGCTGGCCCGCGTGATAGCAACAGCGGCTCCCTAGCCGCCCTCGAGCAGCCTGTCCCAGGCCGCGCGCTCCTCGCCGGAGAGGGCGTACGGCTGCAGCTCGAGCCGGAAGCCATCCCGATCGGGCTGGCAGCTCCGCACGATGACCCAGATGGCCAGGGGCTGCGGCTGACACCGTAGGGTCGTCTCGAGCAGCCGGCCCTCGGGGAACGGCTCCTGTCCGGTGGCCACCACCCCGTTCGCACCGATGGCCACGACGGTGCACTGGTGCGCGCGGCGCGCGGCGCGTATCTCGAGCGGGAAGCTCACCGCGCGGCTGCCTGGGACAGGGGGGCTCTCCGCGGGGCGCACGGCCGAGCCGGAGGTCGTCTCGCGGACCTCGGCCGGCTCGAACGACGCTACGAACTCGGGGATGCTCGGGACGACGCGCGCTATCGCCTCGCGCTCCCCTTCGCTCGCGAACTGCCCGATAGAGGCGAGGTCAGGAGCCGCGACGGCGGGAGTGCACGAGAGCAGGGACACGACCGCGTCCGACACCTTCACCACCTCGAGCAGGCCGTCGCCGCCGGCGCCGGGTTCGCCGTGATGCGCCGCCACCATCTCGACGACGAGGCTCGGCAGGCGCCAGCGCGAGGCCAGTTCGAGGCCGAGCGTGACGTGGAGGCGCTCCACGACCTGCGACCACGCTGCGAGCGGCCACTGGCCCTCCAGCTTGCTCTCTCGGGCGATCCGCTCCAGGCACGAGCAGGCGATGACCTTCCCGAAGTCGTGCAGGAGCCCCGCCACGAACGCCTCCTCGGGGTCGAGGCCGCGCAGCCGCGCCAGCTCCTGGCACACCAGCGCGCTCGACATCCCCTCGAGCCACACGAGCCGCCGTAGCGAGGCGAGAGGGCCTGGCACATAGGCGTGCGAGGCCAGGCTGGATGCCAGGGCGAGCCGGACGACCTCGCGCGCCCCGACCCGCGTGACGGCCTGGTTCAGGGTGGTCACCGGGCTGCCGCGCCGGTAGATGGGGGAGTTCGCGCAGCGGAGGAGGTCGGCCGCGAGCGCGCCATCGGAGCGGACGAGCCGGGAGATCTCCGCCAGCCCCACGTTCTTCTGGACCGCCGCTTGCTTCACGCGGAGAGCGACAGCCGGGTACGGGGGGATGGGGACCGCCCCGGCCGTCACGAGGTCCTGGACCGAGCGCTCGAGGTGCGCGGGGAGTCCGGATGGGCTGTGGGAACCGCGCTCCATGGACTGCGCCCCCCCCGCCGCGCCGGCCCGCCACCCGACTCGCGGAAGACGCTACGATACCAGGTCCGAGGGCTTAGGTCGTGAGCACGATCCGCGCGACCTCCGCCGGGGCGCCCAGGCGCATGGGTGGGCCCCAGTAGCCGGTGCCGCAGGAGACGTACACCCGACCGGTGCGAGCCTCTTCGCGGTGGGTGTACAGGCCCCTGAAGTACGGGAAGACCGCCCCCACCACCAGCGTCCAGGGGAAGATCTGACCGCCATGGGTGTGGCCCGAAAGCTGTAGCTCGACACCGGAGCGCACCGCCTCGGCGACGCCGCGCGGCTGGTGGGCGAGGAGGACGAGGCCGCGGTCGGGGTCGCGCCCCGCGAGCGCCGTCTCGAGCGCGGGCCAGCGGCCGCGGGCGGCCCACGACACGCTCCAGTCGTCGACCCCCGCGAGGTCGATGGAGGCCCCACCAGGACCGGTGTCGCCCAGCGGCACCCGCTCGCCGCGGAGGGTCCGGATCCCGTATCGGCGCAGCTCCTCGATCCAGGGGCGGGCGCCCGAGTAGAACTCGTGGTTCCCGGTGACGAAGTAGACGCCGTGCCGCGTCTTCAACCGCGCGAGGTGCTCGGTGGCGCGCCGGAGCTCCGGGACGGTCCCGTCCACCAGGTCGCCGGTTATCACGACGGCGTCGGGTCGGAGCGCGTTCGTCATCTCCACCACCCGGCGGACGTGCTTCTCGCCGATGGTCAGCCCGACGTGGAGGTCCGAGATCTGCGCCAGCGTGTAGCCGGAGAGCGCTCCGGGGAGCCGCTCCAGGCGCACCGGGACCTCGTTCACGCGCGGCTCCCGGGCCGCGACGCGCACCGCGACCGCGGCGGCGCTCCCCGCCGCCAGCGTCGCCCCGCCGGCGAGCGCGCGCGCCACGAAGGCGCGCCGCGCCGGGTCCGCCGGCGGATTCACCTGACCGGTGGCCGCGGCGGCGACGAGCCGGACGGCGGCTGCGACGAGGCGCGCCAGGTCGGTCGCGAGGAGCGCTGCGAAGAGCAGGAACGCGGCGCCCATCCAGGTGAAGAGCGCGGCGAGCAGGGGCGAGACCGCGCGGTACGGCAGCCTGCGCGAGAGGAAGATGCCCACCGGAACGGCCAGCGCGGCGGCGAGGAGCAGCCAGCCCAGGCCTCGCTGCCATGCCTCGGGGAGCTGCGTGTCGCGGGCGACCCGCGCCCAGATGAAGTAGTGCATGCCGCCGAACAGCGCGAGCAGTACGACGAGGAAGAGCGCGAAGGCGGCCTGGCGCGCCACCCTACTTCCCTTCCGGGGCAGGCTCGCGCGGGAGCCGATCGATCTTGCCGGCCACGATGAAGTCGTTCTCGGAGAGGCCGCCGATCGAGTGCGTCGAGAGCGTCACGTCGACGAGGTTCCAGCCGTGTACGAGGAGGTCCGGGTGGTGCCCCTCCTCCTCCGCCAGGTCGGCGACGAGGTTCACGAAGCGCATCGCTCCCTTGAAGTCGCGAAACCGGAAGTGGCGACGGATGCGATCACCTTCGAGCGTCCAGCCGGCGAGCGTCGCGAGCAGCGCCTCCGCCTGGGCGCGCTCCATCCTGGGGACGCCACCCTCGCACGGGACGCACTTCTTCTTCGTCCAGTCCATGTGGATGGCCTAAGGCCGCGCTCGCGCCGGAGCAATTTTAACCGCTGCCCGCAAAGACGCGTGAGCCGGGGGAGCGACAGAGCTATCTTCCCGGCGCATGGACCGAGCCTTCCTCGCCCTGGGCGCCTTCTCGGCGTTCGCCGCGGTCGCCGCAGGCGCCTTCGGTTCGCATGCCCTGCGCGCGCGCCTCCCGCCCGAGCTCCTGGCGACGTTCGAGATCGGGGTCCGCTATCACATGTATCACGCGCTCGGGTTGCTCGCGGTCTCGTGGGCGGCGTCGCGCTGGCCCGGCACGGTGACTCACGTCGCCGGCTGGCTGTTCGTCGCGGGGACGGTGCTCTTCTCGGGGAGCCTCTACGCGCTGGCGCTGAGCGGCGTGCGCGCGCTGGGCGCGGTGACGCCGTTCGGGGGCGTCGCCTTCCTGGGCGGCTGGCTCCTGCTCGCCTGGGCGGCGCTCAGGGCGTGAAGCGGGTATCCTCTGCGCTCCCCATGTCCGCCACCGTCCCCGAGGCCGAGGCCGCCGTATCCATGTTCACTCAGGGATTCACCTGTGCCCAGTCCGTGCTCGGTGGGTTCGCCGATCGTTATGGACTCTCGAGGGAGCACGCTGCTCGCCTCGGCTGCGCGTTCGGCGGGGGTGTCGCCCGGACCGGCCAGACGTGCGGCGCCGTGAGCGGCGCCCTCCTCGTCATCGGCCTCGCCCACGGCGCCACCGCTCCCGGGGATCATGCCGCCAGGGAGAAGACGTATGCCGTGGCGAGCGAGCTCGGGAGGCGGTTCAGGGAGCGACATGGCTCGATAGCCTGCCGTGAGCTACTGGGCGTGGACATCGGCACGCCGGAGGGGCGGGAGGCGGCGATCCGGAGCGGGCTCTTCAAGACCCTGTGCCCGGAGCTCGTGCGGCACGCGGCGGAGATCGCCGCGCAGCTCGTCTGACTCGCCTTTCGCGTTCTTCGTGCTGCAAACGCTGTCCCAGGCGAGTCAGAGGGGAGCAGCCGAGCCCGAGCGCGCGGGCGCCTTCGGCTAGGGCGGCGAGGAGCTGGTCTCTGGGTTGCACGCAAGTATGAAACGAAGTATGAATAAGTGTCATGGAACGCGTTACCGCCACGATCGACGAGCACACGCTGACCCAGATCAAACGCGTCGCCGGGCCGCGCGGTGTGTCGGCTTTCCTGGCTGTCGCGGCGAAGGAGCGCCTGGCCCGACTCGAGTTGCTCGACCTGTTGAACGACCTCGACGCCAAGCACGGCGCATCCAGCGCGGCGGTCCGCGCTGGGGTCGCTCGAGATGCTCGGCGGATCTTCCGACGCAGATGAGCCACAAGCGTCGGCCGAAGCCACGGGCGGTGTTGCCGCGGTGCGTGCTCGACAGCGGTGGGTTGACCGCGTTGGTCGGCGGCTCGCAGCGGGCGAGGGAGTGGTTGCGCTGGGTCGCTGAGCACGAGGGCACCATCCAGGTGCCGACGCCGATCCTGGTCGAGTGCACGACCGGTGACGGCGCGCGCGACGCCGAGGTAAACCGCGTGCTCGGCGTCCTGAAGCGGGTGGCGGCGGCGCTGCAGGCACCCGACGAGATCACCGCGCGTCGCGCCGGCCGGCTGCGCTTCCTGGCTGGCTCGGACGATGGCATCGACGCGCTGGTCGCCGCTGCGGCGGTCGCGGATGGCTCGCCGGCCGTCGTGTTGACATCCGACCCCGACGACCTGCGGCGCTTGCTCGAACCCGAGCCGCAGGTACACGTGCGAGAGGTCTAGGGAAGTCTCGCGGAGTCCAGCGCCGCGCCGTGCTCGGAGAGGAGCGTCTCCGCCTCCGCCAGCTCGAGCCGCCTCGCCTCGCGGCGGACCTTGGCCGGGAGCGCTCGCTCCCATGTGCGGAGCAGGACGGCGTGCCGTCCCCGCTCCGTGTACACGTGCCGACCGTGCACGAGCAGCTCCAGCTCGAGGACGCTCGCCGTGCGCGAGAGCTCGCGCTCGTTCTCGCCTCGCTCGCGCGCGACGTGGTCGAGCCGCAGCTGGCCGCAGCCCGCCACCAGCGCCAGGAGATCGCGGGCTGGCTCGGCCAGCGCGGCCATCGCCTCGCGCCGGCGCCGCGTATCCATCGCCACGCGGGCGAGGGGCGCCCAGAGATCGCGGTGCAGGAAGGTGAGCTTCCCGCCGACCAGCTTCAGCACCAGCACCTCGGGTGAGGCCTCGAGCTCGCTGGCGATGGCCTGGATGCGCCGCGCAGCGGGGTGCCCCCACCAGCTTCCGCGCACGGGCTCGCCCGTGACGGCCTCCACCAGCGCCGGCGCGCGGCCGGTGGGCACGAGCGTCATCGCGCCCTGCTCGCGGAGGATCTCCAGACCCTCCTCGGCCGAGCGCACGCGGGCTTTCGACATCCTGAATGCTTAACGGCGCAGGGCCTCGACGTCACGGCAGGACGCGCAGGGCTCTTGGGGGCACGGGGACCCCGTCCAGATAGGCGATCCGGTTCCCGAGCGTCGCCGGGACGCGCTCGCCCGGCGTGAGCACGCCCGCGAGGTGCAGCGGGTCCGCGGCCGAGAGCTCGACGCGCTCCCGGCCCTCCCTCGGCGCGCGGCGGACCGCGCGGAGCGCCTCCACCGCCTCGGGCAGCGCGAACTGCTCGCCGGAGAAGCCGGAGACGAAGCGGCCTCCCCGGATCTCGCCCCGGGCCTCGCGGCGCCTGTAGACGGCGATGAGCTCGCGCCAGGGCGGCGCGTTCCCCTCGCGCGCGAGGAGGTCCCGGAAGACGACGCCCCAGCGGTGGAGATACTGCCGGGCGAGCTTCTCCGATAGCTCCCCTCGCTCCTCGGGGCACCCGTCGGCGCGCTCCGATCGGCCTCGCGCCGATGGGTCGACGCCGGCGCCGACGGGTGCCCCGCGTGGCAGGAGCGACCAGCGCCCTCCCGCGAACCCGGCCCGCCGCCCGCGGCGGCGCTCGGGCTCCACGAGCGCGCGCAGCCCAGCGAAGGCGTCGCAGGTCGCGACGCCGGCCGAGACGAGCTCCCACATGGCCGCCTCGACCTCGCCGGGGAGGCGGCCGGTCATGGCGGCGAGATCGGAGAGGAAGGAGGCGCCGACGCGCGCGAGCACCTCGACGAGCGCCTGCGCCGAGGGGCCGAGAGGTGGGGACGGGCCGCCGGCGGCGGCGAGCCAGGCGAGGTCGGTCCGGCGCACGAGCGTCACCGGCGCGTTGCGCGTGGGGGCGTTCCGCCGGCGCGGGGCCTCGTCGCCGCCCGACGTCACCGAGAGCCGACCCCACGCCACCTCGCCGTGGAGGCACAGCTCGTCGAGCGAGGAAGGATCGTAGCGCGCCACGCGCGAGGGCAGGATCTCGCGCTCCCAGGCGCCCGCCGGCGCGTGGAACCCTTGAAGCTGCGACACCACCTCGGCGACGCCGCGGCTCCCGTGGAGCCTCTGGCCCGGCAGCGCGTGCTGCCAGCGCGTGAGGAAGCGGACCAGCTCGGCCACGCCCACCGGCTCGATCTCACGCCTGAGCCTGCCCAGCGTGAGCCGGTGTATGCGCGCCAGGACGCCTCGCTCGCACCAGTGCGGCGCCTCGGCGGACCACGCGGCGTCATCGAGGAAGCGACCGCGCAGGACCAGGCCCTCGCGCTCCAGCGCGAGGAGCGCGTCCCGGACGAGCGGGGCGGGGAGGGCCAGCCGCTCGCCGAGCGCCGCGGCCGTGGTCGGGCCGAGGCGCGGCATCCACCCTCGAAGCGTGCGGGCGGCGGCGTCCTCCCGCGAGGTGGGGCGCTGCTCCAGATCGAGCGGCTCGAGCGCGGGCTCGAGCGCGGCGGCCGGATCGAGCGCGCGGCAGAGCGCGACCCTCTCGGCCGCCACCCATGCCGCGCGGCCGTGGCGGAGCGCGCGCGCCGCGCGGCCGTCACGCAGGAGGGACCGGAAGTGATCCGCCCACGGTCCGCCGTCCGCCTCGGGGAGGAGGCCGAAGTCGAGCAGGACGTCGTGCAGCTCCTCCGGGTCGCGCACGTCGGGCCACACCTGCTCCGCGACCTCGCGCGCCGCCGCCGGGTCGAGCGCGCCCAGGCCGGCGGCCTCCTCCGACGGCAGGGCCCGGCGGAGGACGACCGCGCGCGCCCGCCGCTCCTCGAGCGGCGCGTCGTCCAGGTACGCCCAGGGGCGGGCGCCGACGATCTCGTGCGACATGGGCGAGGGCTCCGCCGTGTCGCGGGCGAGGAGGCGCACCTCGCCGCGGGCGATGCGGCCGAGGAGAGCGGCGAGGGCCGGGTAGTCCATCGCCTCGTACAGGCAGTCGCGCAGCGCCTCCTTCACCAGCGGGTGATCGGGCGGCTCGATCGGGCCCGCGTGGAGGTCGGCGTTGTCCTGGCAGGACACCGCCAGCGGGAACACCGCGGCGAGGAGGTCGTCGGAGCGCATGCGGGCGATGGGCGGCGGCAGCTTCCTCCCGCCCTGCATCCGCGGGATGGCGAGCGCGCGCGTGGCGCACCAGCGCCAGCGCACCGGGAACATGGGCGACTGCAGCGCCGCCGCGGTGAGCACCTCCTCCGCGCTCGCGGCGTCCACGAGCTCGAAGACCGACTCGAGCGGGAAGGAGTGCTGCGGGCCGAGGGAGAGGAGCACGCCCTCGTCGTTCGCCGAGGCCTGCACCTCGAAGTCGAAGCTGCGGCAGAAGCGCTTGCGGAGCGCGAGCCCCAGGGCGCGGTTCGTGCGCGCGCCGAACGGCGCGTGCAGGACGAGCTGCATCCCCCCCGCCTCGTCGAAGAAGCGCTCGGCGACGAGCGTGCGCTGCGTCGGGATCGCGCCCAGCACGGCGCGGCTCGCCGCGAGGTAGTCCACCGCCTGGCGCGCGCCTGCCTCGGGCATGGCGCCCTCGCGGCCGAGCCAGGCGACCGCCGCCGCGCGATCGTCGAGCCGCCGCTCCACCTCCTCGCGCAGCTCCGAGACCTCCTGCGAGAGGCGCGCGCTCCGCCCCGGCGCCTCCGCCCTCCAGAACGGGACGCCAGGGGGCGCGCCCTGGGCGTCCTCCACGCGCACGACGCCCGCCTCGATCCGGCGGATGCGCCAGGAGGCGCTCCCGAGGAGGAACACGTCGCCCGCGAGGCTCTCCACGGCGAAGTCCTCGTCCACCTGGCCCACCACCGCGCCCTCCGGCTCGGCGACCACCTGGTACTGCGCGTTGTCGGGGATGGTTCCACCGCCGGTGAGCGCCGCGAGCCGCGCGCCGCGCCGGCCGCGGAGCCGGCGGTGGACGGCGTCGCGGTGGACGAGGGCCGCGGAGCGGCCGCGCCGGGTGGCGATCCCCTCGGAGAGCATCTCCACCACCGCGTCGAACTCG
>DASRUS010000066.1:0-4208 GCA_035687825.1 Myxococcota bacterium
TCGTTGATCTGCTGCTGCTGGTTCCCCTCGGACTCCTTGATGACGCGCTGCTTCTCGCCCTCGGCCTGGTTGATCTTCGCGTCGCGCTCGCCCTCGGAAGTGAGGATCACCGCGCGCTTCTCGCGCTCGGCGCGCATCTGCTTCTCCATGGCCGAGAGCACGTCGGTCGGCGGCGTGATGTTCCGGATCTCGTAGCGCAGCATCTTCACGCCCCACGGCTCCGACGCCTTGTCGAGCTCGCTCACCACCGACTGGTTGATGTGCGCGCGCTCTTCGAAGGTGCGGTCGAGGTCGATCTTGCCCACCTCGCTGCGCAGCGTGGTCTGGGCGAGCTGGGAGATCGCGAACGTGTAGTCGCCGATCCCGTAGGAGGCGAGCTCCGCGTTCAGCACCTTGAGATACAGCACGCCGTCCACGTGAACCTGCACGTTGTCCTTGGTAATGCAGACCTGCTCCGGGATGTCCATCGCCTGCTCCTTCAGCGTGTGGCGATAGGCCACCCGATCGACGAACGGGATCAGCAGGTAGAAGCCCGCCTGGAGCGTGCGGCTGTACTTCCCGAGGTTCTCCACCACGTAGGCGCTCTGCTGCGGCACGACGATCGCGGTCCGGGCGATCACGAAGACGATCAGGGCGACGAGGACGAGGACGCCGACAAGGGTTTCCATCAGTGACTCTCCTCTGCGCGAACGTGGAGCAAGAGCCCCTCCACGCGCTCGACACGCGTTCGCGATCCGGCGGGCAGCGGCGAGGCGCCGGCGTTGCGCGCGGTCCACGTGGAGCCGCGCAGCTCCGCGCGGCCCGTGGCGCCCGGGGCGAGGGTCTCGGCGAGGATCGCCACCTCACCCACGAACGTGTCGTCCACGCGCGGGTCGCTCCCGCGCTGCGTGAAGCGCGCGCGCACCTGGCGCCGGAAGAAGACGATGGAGACCGCCGAGAGGGCGCCGAAGAGCGCCCACTGGACCCAGGCCGGCCCGTCGAGGCCGGCGACACCGAGGAACCCCACGGCCAGCGCCGAGAGGCCGAGGAAGACCAGATAGAAGTCCGTGGGGACGACGACCTCGGCGCCGAGCAACGCCGCCCCCAGGACGACCCAGCCCCACCAACGCATCGCGCGCCCTCCTCGCGGCCCGCCACCCGCCAGACCGTGGGCATTCTCGGCCATCCCGCGAGGGGACGCGAGAGTGGAGCGCTTGGGGGGCTAGACTCCCCCGCGTGACGCTCGACCGCGCCCCCGCCTCCGAGCTTCCCCACGTCTTCCTGCTGCGCTTCTCCGGCGAGCTCGGCACGAAGGCACGGGTCACGCGCGCCCAGTTCGTGACGCGGCTCCTGCGCAACGTGCGCGACGCGCTCGCCCGCGCGGGAATCGAGGCGAAGGTCGTCCGCCGCCACGAGCGCGTGCGGGTGGAGGCGGCGGACGCGGCGGCCGAGGAGGTGCTCTCGCGCGTCTTCGGCTTGCAGTCGCTATCCAAGGTGGAGCGGCGACCCGGCGGGCGGCTCGACGAGGTGGTGGCGGCGGGGCTCGAGCTCTTCCGCGAGGCGGTGCGCGGCCGGCGCTTCGCGGTCCGCGCGCGCCGCGTGGGCGACGCGCGGCCGCCCTTCACGTCGCGGGACGTGGAGGTGGCGCTCGGCGAGGCGCTGCGTCCGTTCGCGACGCGCGTGGACCTCGACCATCCCGAGGTCACCGTGCACGTCGAGCTCTACGAGGGCCACGCGTACTTCTTCCGCGAACGCGTGCCCGGTCCGGGCGGGCTCCCGCTCGGGAGCTCCGGGCGCGCGGTGGCGCTCGTCTCGGGCGGCTTCGACTCCGCGGTCGCCGCGTGGCAGATGCAGCGGCGCGGCGTCGCCCTCGAGCACGTCTTCTGCAACCTGGGCGGCGCGGCCCACGAGCTCGGCGTGCTGCGCGTGATGAAGGTCGTGGCCGAGCGCTGGTCGGCGGGCGTGCGCCCGCGCCTCCACGCCGTGGACTTCGCCGCCGTGGCGGCGGAGCTGCGGGAGCGCACCGAGGCGCGCTACTGGCAGGTGCTCCTCAAGCGCCAGATGCTGCGCACGGCGGAGCGCGTGGCGCGGGAGCGGCGCGCGGTCGCGATCGTGACGGGCGAAGCGGTCGGACAGGTCTCGTCCCAGACGCTCCACAACCTCGCGGTCATCTCCGAGGCGACCACGCTCCCGATCCTGCGGCCCCTCGTGGGCGCCAACAAGGACGAGATCATCGCCCTCGCCGAGAAGATCGGCACCGCCGAGCTCTCGGCGGTGGTGCAGGAGTACTGCGCCATGGTGCCGCGCCGACCCGCCACCGCCGCCGCGCTCGACGCGATCCTCGCCGAGGAGGCGAGGCTCGACCCCGAGGTCCTCGAGCGCGCCGTCGCCGGGCGGCGCGTCTTCGATCTGCACGCGCTCGACCCCGACGCCCACGGCGTCCCGGAGATCGAGGTGGAAGCGATCCCCCCCGGCGCCACGGTGATCGATCTGCGCTCGCGCACGGCCCATCGCGCCTGGCACTGGCCCGGGGCGCTCCAGCTCGACCTCGGCCCCGCGCTCCAGGCGTACCCGTCTTTCGACAAGGAGAAGACCTACGTCCTCTACTGCGAGTTCGGCCTCAAGAGCGCGCACCTCGCCGAGCTCATGCGCCGCGCGGGCTTCGAGGCGTTCCACGTGAAGGGGGGGACGAAGCGGCTGATGAGGGCGGGCGCTGCCGAGCTGGCCGCGCCCGTGCGCGGGAGGCCGTGAGCGTGCCGACGACGAGGGCCGCCATGCGCATCCGGCTCACCGACGAGCGGCGCGAGCGCATGCTGCGCTCGATCAAGAAGTACTTCGCCGAGGCTTTGGACCAGGAGCTCGGCGACCTCGCGGCGGAGCGCCTGCTCGAGTTCTTCGTGAAGGAGCTCGGCGCGCCGGTCTACAACCAGGCGATCCAGGACGCGCGCAAGTTCCTCCTGGGCAAGCTCGACGACCTCGAGGGCGAATTCTACGAGCCCGACGAGCCGCACTCGCGCTGAGTGACGCGCCGATGACCCCCGACCGAAGGCAGCTCCGCTTCACCCTGCGACCGTACGCGCCCGACGACTTCGACGGGATCGTCGCCGTCTGGCGCGCGAGCAAGCGCGCCGCGTTCGCGTACGTCGAGGCGCAGCAGCGCTGGACGCTCGAGGACGACGCGGGGCACTTCCGGCGCGTGATCTCCGTCGAGTACGAGATCTGGCTCGCCGAGGCCGAGGGCCGCATCGTGGGCATGCTCGCGCGCAAGGGCGACTTCGTCGATCAGCTCTTCGTCCACCCCGACCTCCAGCGCTGCGGCGTGGGGACGGCCCTCTTGCGCAAGGCGGCGGAGCTCTCGCCGGGGGGCCTGCGTCTGTTCACGTTCCAGCGGAATCTGCCGGCCCGAAGCTTCTACGAGAAGCACGGCTTCCGGGCCGTGAAGTTCGGCGTGAGCCCGCCCCCCGAGAACGAGCCGGACGTCGAGTATCGCTGGGACCCGCCGCAGCGCGGACACGCCCGGTGACGTCGCAGGGGGTCGTGGGGCGCACGGGTGCCGACGGCGCCGGATTCTGCGACACGGCGGACTCCCACCCGAAATTGATCGGCTCGCGATGACAGACCTCGACGCAGGACGACGCGAGATCGTCGACGATCTCGTCCGCGCGCTCGCGGCGATCGACGGCGTGCGCGCCGTGGCGCTCGGGGGCTCGCGCACTCGGGGCCGCGCGCGGCCCGAATCGGACGTCGATCTCGGGATCTACTACTCCGAGACGGCGCCCTTCGAGATCGGGCGCATCCGCGAGGTCGCGCAGCAGAGGAACGACACGCCCCGGCCCGTGGTCACGGGCTTCTACGAGTGGGGACGCTGGGTGAACGGCGGAGCCTGGCTCACGATCCGCGGGCAGCGCGTGGATCTCCTGTACCGGAGCCTCGAGCACCTGGAGCGCACCCTCGCCGAGGCCCAGGCGGGACGCTACGAGATCGACTGGGCCCAGCAGCCGCCGTTCGGCTTCTTCGGCCCGACCTACCTGGGCGAGCTCGCGATCGCGGTCCCCCTCCACGATCCGGAGCGGCGGCTCGCGGCCCTGAAGGAGCGGGCGACCGCGTACCCCGAGGCCCTGCGCTACTCGGTGGTCCAGGACTCGCTCTGGTCGGTGGAGTTCGGCCTGCACGCCTTCGCTCCAGATTTTGCCGCCGCCGGCGACGCGTACGGCACCGTCGGCTGCCTG